>NZ_JBSFNQ010000077.1:0-35671 GCF_053981115.1 Streptomyces sp. NPDC003691
GGGCCCTGACCGCCGGGCGGGGACCGGCGGCCGGGGCGGCGGGGCCGGGGCGGCCGCGGGACGGACGGGAGACTCAGAGCGGCAGCAGATCGGGCCGCTTGGCCTCCACATGGTCGCCCGAGCTCTCGCCGCGCAGCCGCCGGCCGATCCACGGCACGAGGTACTCCCGCGCCCACTGCACATCGTCGCGCCGTACTTCGAGGGTGCCCCGCACCGGCGGGGGCGGCCACGGCTGGTCCGGGTCGGCCGGTACCGGCAGCCCCAGGACCTGGGCGGCCCGCAGCGCGACCCGGGTGTGCCCCTCGGCCGACAGATGGAGCCGGTCGGGGTCCCAGGCCCGGCGGTCCTGCACGGTGCGCAGGGACCACAGGTCGAGCACCGGGCAGTCGTAGCGGTCGGCGATCGCCCGGACATGCGCCGTATACGTGGCGATCTTGCCGCGCAGATGGCGCAGCACCGGCACGTCACGGGTGTCGAATCCGGTGGTCACCATGACCGTGCCGACGGCGCCGGTCAGTTCGGCGACGGCGCGTTCGAAGCGCTCCGCCACATCGTCCGGGTCGCTGCCGGGCCGGATGATGTCATTGCCCCCGGCACAGAACGACACCAGGTCCGGGGCGAGTTCCTTCGCCCTGGGCACCTGCTCCTCGACGATCTGGTCGAGGAGTCTGCCGCGTACGGCGAGATTGGCGTACCGGAAGGTGTGCTCCGGTCTGCGGTCGGCGAGCAGGACCGCGAAGCGGTCCGCCCAGCCGAGGTACGCCCCGTCGGGCCCGGGGTCCCCCACGCCCTCGGTGAAACTGTCACCGATCGCCGCGTACGACCCGATTCCGCCTTGGTCATATGTTCTCGAATCGTCTGCCACGGATTCATCCTCTCTCCGCGGATGTGACCTACGCGACCGTAGGGAGGGGTTGACGGACCGTGATCTATCACACCGTGATCCCCGCGGCGGGTGGGAATACGCGGAAATCCCCCGCAACACCGGGGTGTCGCGGGGGATTTCGGAGTGCCGGGGTGCCCCGGCCGCGGTCCTGACGGATCAGAGGGAGACGCCGTGGCTGCGCAGATGCGCGACGGGGTCGATATCGGAGCCGTAGGACGGTCCGGTGCGGACCTCCAGGTGCAGATGCGGGCCGCTGGAGTTGCCGGTCGAGCCGGAGAGGCCGATCTGCTGTCCGCCGGTGACCGTCTGGCCCGCGGAGACGGAGAGGGAGGAGAGGTGGGCGTACTGCGAGTAGGTGCCGTCGGTGTGCTGGACGACGACCTCGTTGCCGTACGCGCCGGCCCAGCCCGCGGAGACGACCGTGCCGGGGCCGATCGACCGGACGGAGGTGCCGGTGGGCACCGCGAAGTCGACACCGGTGTGGTAGCCGCTGGACCACATGGCGCCGGAGACCCGGTACTGGGTGGTGACCTGGGCACCGGCCAGCGGGGCGGCCCAGGCGCCGGAGGCGGTCTCGGCGGCGGGCGCCGGCTCGGACTCGGCGGCCGCGGGGGCCGCCTTCTCCGCGGGAGCCGGAGCGGCCTTCTCGGCGGGGGCCGGGGCGGCGGCGCGGGACTCGGTGCGCGAGGCGCGCTCGGCCGGAGCCTCTTCCGTGCCCGTGTCCGTGTCCGTGCTCTTGTCCTTGTTCTCGTTCCCGGCCGGGGCGGCGGGGGCGGCCTCGCCGTCCAGGGCCAGCTTCAGGCCGGGGTGGATCAGGGACGGGTCGTCGCCGACCGCGGTCCGGTTGTCCGCGTACAGCTGCTGCCAGCCGCCCTCGACGCCCTGCTCGAAGGCGATCTTGGACAGATGGTCGCCGGTGACCACGGTGTACACGGCGGATCCGGCGGGCTTCGCGGCCGCGGGCTGCGCGGCGGCGGTTGCCGGAGCGGCCGCGACGGCGGCGGCCGGGGCCGCGGGAGCGGTCCGTTCGGCGGCGTGGGCGCCGGTGGCCCCCATCAGAGGCAGGGCGATGGCGGCTCCGCCGGTACCGGCGGCCACGATTCCACGAGTGATGACCGTCGACTTGGGACGGCGGTGCTTACCCTTTCCGGGCATGGCGCGTTTCCTCTCCGGCGCCTGCGAGGTGAGCTGTCGGGTTCGGGCGGGAGGTGCCCGGTCGCGCACGGCGACTTCACCCCGAGCCGGCCGGTCTCCCGGTCGGCGGACTACCTGGGTCCCCCGCTCCTGCCACGTGCTTCGGGTGATGGTTCCGGACGGTGGCAGGATTCGGCGGTCCGACCGGAGTGCGGTGACCGTAAACCGGCCATGACGACGGGAACAAGCCATACCTCGGCTCAGTGGGCGTCACCGATCTTGGGGCCCGGCGGAGCCGGTGACCCTCCGTGGGCACCACCCCGTCAACTCCCGCGGGGCACCCGGATACCCCTCCGGGCCCGCTCCGGGGCCACCGCCACACACCGTCACGATTGTGATCCTGCTCATGAGTGTCCCCCATCTCCCAACGAGACAGGGCAAGTTCCAATGAAGCGAGCATGTAGTGGCATGAGAGACATTACGGACAGATGGCAAGGGTTTGCCGTAACCGGCGGAAGGTCACGGCCGACAGAATGATTGCCTGAGGAATCGATGTCGTATCGTCGGCTTTACGCCACCGTCGGCGACCGGCGCCGGCGGCTGTGACTCCACAGGGAGCCAGTAGTGACGCAGCAGGTGCCGCAGGTCCCGTCGACCGAGCCCGAACTCGCGGGGATCCGCAATTTCCGCGATGTGGGCGGGCTGCCGACGGCCGACGGCCGGGCGGTGCGGTACGGACGGCTCTACCGCAGCGGCCATCTGGCCCATGCCACCGAAAGCGACACCGCCTTCCTGACCACGCTGGGGCTGCACACCGTCTTCGACTTCCGGAACGCGGCCGATATCCGGCTGGAGGGCCCCGACGTGGCCCTGCCCGGCGTGCGGAACCTGAACCTCCCGCTGAGCGACCCGGCGGACGGCGCCGAGTTCTGGCAGGTCGTCCGGCAGGGCCGGCTGGAGCGTCTGCGGTCGATGCTGGCGGAGGGCCGGGGGGCGCAGCGGATGGTGGAGGCGTACCGGTCGATCATCTCCGGGCGGACGGCCGAGCACAGCCGGGTGCTCCACGCCATCGCCGGGGACAGTGTCCCCGCGCTGATGCACTGCGCGGCGGGGAAGGACCGGGCGGGGCTGTCCGTCGCGGTGACCCTGCTGGCGGTCGGGGTGGAGCGGGACGCCGTCGAGGCGGACTATCTGAAGTCGAACGATCCGCACCGCCGCTACCGGGTGAGCCGGGCCGATGACGCGCCCGAGGGGATGTCGCCCGAGGTGATGGAGCTGCTGAGCCCGCTGTTCGACGCGCGCTCGGAGTATCTGCACGCGGCCTTCGAGACGGTCGACACGCTCTGGGGCGGCACCGAGCACTATCTCTCCGAGGGGCTCGGCCTCTCCGGCGCGACCCGGGAGAAGCTGCGGGAGAGGCTGCTCGGCACGGAGTGACCGGGAGCACCGGCCGCGCGGGCCGGGGTGCCGCCCCGGGAACCGGGCGCCGGAGCCGCGGCGCGCCCGGGCCGGACCGGCCCGGATCCGCCGGTACGGGGCCGGGGGCGGCACGGACCGGGGGCGGTACGGGGCCGGTCGGCCGGCCCCGCCCCCGGAGGGGCCGTTACTTCGCCCCGACCTCGAAGAGGAGGTAGAGGAAGCCGGCGAAGACATGGCCGACCACCAGATAGGCGAAGAGCCGGATCCAGATGCCCTTCGGGAACTTGCCCTCTTCGTTCCTGGCGGCCTTGGCGCCGCCGGAGGGGGCCGGGGTGCCTTCGGACGCGGTGGGGTTCTCGACCATGACGGCCTCTGCTTTCTCCGGCGCGGGCGCCGGGTTTCCTCCGGCACGGGGCCGGATCGCATCTGCACGGACGGGGAGGCGCCGCGGGGGCGCCCGGCCTCAGAAGTGCGGATGGAAGATGTCGGGGCTCTGGAGCAGCGTGTGGACGAAGATCATCTCGGCGCCGTCGCGGGTGGCGGCGGCGATCCGGTGCGGGGTCAGCGAGTCGTAGTGGGCGCTGTCGCCGGGGCCCAGCTCGTGGACGGTGTCGCCGAGGCCGAGCCGGACCCGGCCGTCCAGGACGTAGAGCCACTCCTCGCCGGGGTGCTGGCGGACCAGCTCGCCCTGGGCGCCGTACGGCACGATCAGGCGGAGCGTCTGCATGGCCCGTCCCGGGCTGCCGACCTGGTGGTACGTCCAGCCGTCGGCCTGGGAGGGCTCCCGGCTGCCGGCCCGGATCACGGGGTCGTGTTCGGGCGCGGACTCGCCGAGCAGCTCGGCGACTGTCGTACCGTAGATCCTGGCGAGGCCGAGCAGCATCGGCAGCGAGGGCTGCCTGCGGCCGGTCTCCAGCCGGGACAGATGCGCGGGCGACAGTCCGGCGCGGTGCGCGGCGGCCTCCAGCGTGAGCCCGCGGCGGCGGCGCAGGTCGCGCAGCCGGGGTGCCACGTCCGGCAGGGCGTCGGGCGCCTCCCCGGTGGCGGAACCGCCGGGCGCCATGGATCGGGGGTCCGGGGGATGGCCCCCGGGAGGACTCTGCATAGGTCCATTGCGCCAGGAAAATGCCTCCGAGGCAAGTTTCTTGCCCCAGAGGCAAAAACTCCCCGATCGTATGATCTCAGCGCTGGGTCACTGCCTGCTTGACCAGCGTCTTTCCAAAGTCCCAGAGCAGTCCGCCCCCGGCGTGGGCCTCGTCCATGACCGCGGTGAAGGCGGTGACAAAGCGGTCGACCTCCGGCTCCCCGATGGTCAGCGGCGGGATCAGTTTGATCACTTCCAGATGGTCTCCGGAGACCTGGGTGAGGATCCGGTGCCGGTGGAGCAGCGGAGCCACCACGATCTGGGCGAAGAGTCCCTTGCGGGCCGCCTGGAGCATCGCCCAGCGGCCGCGCAGGGCCAGTGAGCGGGGGCGGCCGAACTCGATGCCGGTCATCAGCCCCCGGCCGCGTACCTCGTGGAGGAGTTCGTACCGGTCGACCAGGGCACCGAGGCGGCTGCGGAGCAGGTCGCCGGTGGTCCGGGCGCGGGCGACCAGGCCCTCGTCCTCGATCACCGAGAGGACCGCGAGCCCGGCGGCCATGGCCTGGGCGTTGGAGCCGAAGCTGGCGGAGTGCACCAGCACCCGGTCCATCGAGGAGTAGACCTTCTGGAAGATCCAGTCCCTGCCGAGGGTGGCGCCGACCGGCACATAGCCGCCGGAGAGCGCCTTGGCCACACAGACGAGGTCCGGTTCCACCCCCGGTTCGTGCTGGTAGGCGTAGAAGTCCCCGGTCCGGCCGAGCCCGGTCTGGACCTCGTCGGCGATCAGCAGGGCCTTGTGCCGGTGGAGCAGCTCCTGGGCGGCGGGCAGGTAGCCCGGCGGTGCCTCGTGGACGCCTTTTCCCTGGATGGGCTCCACCACCAGGGCCGCCACATCGCCCCGGGCCAGCTCGCGCTCCAGGGCCGCCAGATCGCCGAGAGGGACGGCGGTGTCCGGCAGCAGGGGGGCGAAGCCGTCGCGGAAGCCGGATTCGCCGTTGACGGAGAGGGAGCCCGCGGTCAGTCCGTGGAAGGCGTGGTCGCAGTAGAGGACCCTCGGCCGTCCGGTGGCGTACCGGGCGAACTTCAGGGCGGTCTCCACCGCCTCCGTACCGCTGTTGGAGAAGAACACCCGCTCCAGATGGGGGCTGTACGCCAGCAGCCGCTCGGCGAGCAGTCCGGGCAGCGGCGGGCAGTCGAAGCGGGTGAGGTCGGCGAGGGAGGCGTCGACGACGTCGTGCAGCGCCTTGCGGACGACGGGGTGGTGGCGGCCCACGCCCATCACCCCGAAGCCGGCGAGCATATCCAGGTACTCGTTGCCCTCGGCGTCCCAGAAGTACGCGCCCTCGGCCCGTTCGTAGGTGCGGTCGAAGCCGATGGTGCGCAGCATCCGCGGCAGCTGGGGGTTGAGGTGGCGGGCGTGCAGGGCGTACCGCTCGCCGCCGCGTTCGGCCAGCAGTCCGGCGAGGTCGAAGCCGCCTCCGGGGGCGGCGGGCCGGTGCGGCGGTGGGGTCATGGTGCGGTCTCCTCCTTGGCTTCTGCGATGTCCTCGGCTGCCTCGGGTTCCTCGGCTGCTTCGGCTTCCCCGGCCGCTTCGGCTTCCTTCACCGCCAGTACGGCGCTGATCCGGCCGGCGATCTCCACCGGGGTGAGTCCGATATCGGCGAGCACCTCGCCACGTTTGGCGTGAGCGAGGAACTGCTCGGGAATGCCGTACGTCCGCACCGGGACATCGACGCCCGCGTCGCGCAGGGCCTGGGCGATCGCCGCGCCGACGCCCGCGCTGCGGCAGTTGTCCTCGACGACGGCGACCATCCGGTGGCCCGCGGCCAGCGGTACCAGTGACTCGTCGACGGGCTTCACCCAGCGGGGGTCGACGACCGTACAGCCGGTGCCCCGGGCGGCGAGGAGGTCGGCGGCCCCCAGACAGACGGGGGCGAGGGCGCCGACGGAGACCAGCAGCACGTCCCGGGTGCCGGTGGCGGGCTCCCGCAGGACGTCGGTGCCGCCGATCCGGGCGACCGCGTCGATCCGGGGTCCGGCGGTCTCCTTGGGGAAGCGGAGCACGGTGGGCGCGTCGTCGACGCCGACGGCCTCCCGCAGCTGCTCCCGGAGCTGGCGGGCGTCGCGGGGCGCGGCGATCCGCAGCCCGGGGACGACCTGGAGGACGGACAGGTCCCACATGCCGTTGTGGGAGGCGCCGTCCGTGCCGGTGACGCCCGCCCGGTCCAGGACGAAGGTGACACCGCAGCGGTGCAGCGCGACATCCATCAGGACCTGGTCGAAGGCCCGGTTGAGGAAGGTGGCGTAGACGGCGACGACGGGGTGCAGTCCGGCGGTGGCCAGACCGGCGGCCGAAGCGGCCGCGTGCTGTTCGGCGATGCCGACGTCCCAGACCCGGCCGGGGAAGCGTTCGGCGAACCGGGTGAGGCCCACCGGATGGAGCATGGCCGCGGTCACGGCCACCACATCGGGCCGTTCCTCGCCCAGTTCCAGCAGGGCGTCGCCGAAGACCGCGGTCCAGGTGGGGCCGGTGTCGGGGCTGAGCGGGGCGCAGGTCAGCGGATCCATGGCGCCGACCGCGTGGAAGCGGTCGGCCTCGTCCTCCAGGGCGGGCGGATAGCCGCGGCCCTTCTCGGTGAGGCAGTGCACGACGACGGGCCCGTGGAAGCGCCCGGCCCGGCGCAGCGCCGATTCGACGGCGGCCGTGTCGTGGCCGTCGACGGGGCCGACGTACTTCAGGCCGAGGTCCTCGAACAGGCCCTGGGGGGCGATGACGTCCTTGAGCCCCTTCTTGGCGCCGTGGAGGGAGCCGTACAGCGGTTTGCCGACGACCGGGGTCCGGCGCAGTATCTCCTTGCCCCAGGCGAGGAACTGTTCGTAGCCGTCGGTGGTGCGGAGGGTGGCGAGATGGCCGGAGAGGCCGCCGATGGTGGGTGCGTAGGAGCGTTCGTTGTCGTTGACCACGATGATCAGCGGACGGTCCGCGGCGGCGATGTTGTTCAGGGCCTCCCAGGCCATTCCGCCGGTGAGGGCGCCGTCGCCGATGACGGCGACCACATGGTCGTCCCTGCCGAGCACCTCGTTGGCCTTGGCGATGCCGTCGGCCCAGCCGAGGACGGTGGAGGCGTGCGAGTTCTCGATGATGTCGTGGTCGGACTCGGCGCGGGAGGGATAGCCGGACAGTCCGCCCTTGCCGCGCAGTTTGGAGAAGTCCTGGCGGCCGGTGAGCAGCTTGTGCACATAGCTCTGGTGTCCGGTGTCCCACAGGATCCGGTCCTTCGGGGAGTCGAAGACCCGGTGCAGGGCGATGGTCAGCTCGACCACACCCAGATTGGGTCCCAGATGGCCACCGGTCCTGGCGACGGCGGAGATCAGGAACTCGCGGATCTCCACGGCCAGTCGGTCCAGTTCGGCGGCGGTCAGGGCCTTGACGTCCTCCGGTCCCCGTACGCTCTCCAGCAACGACATGGGTGTCCCCCTAAGTTCTGCGTGCTCCGGCTCGCGGTGGCGGCGGGCGGCCCGGGGCCGTGGCCCGCCGTCACCTCCTGCTCCGCCGCGGGCGCCGGGCCCGGGCGGGCTCCGTGTCTCAGCCCCGGCCGCCCGACACGCTCTCCCGGGCGGCCCTGAGCGATTCCTTCAGGGAGCCCATGGTGGCGAGGACGGCGGTCGGTTCATAACCGCAGTGCGCCATGCAGTTGGCGCAGCGGGGGTCCTTGCCCCGCCCGTACTTCTCCCAGTCGGTCTCCTCCACCAGCTGCCGGTAGCTGGGCACATAGCCGTCGCTCATCAGATAGCAGGGGCGCTGCCAGCCGAAGAGGGAGTAGTTGGGAATGGCCCAGGCCGTGCAGGGGAAGTCCGCCTTGCCCTCCAGGAAGTCGAGGAAGAGCGGGGAGTGGTTGAGGCGCCAGCGCTTGCGGTTGCCCCCGGCGAACGCCTTGCGGAACAGCTCCCGGGTCTGTTCGACACCCAGGAAGTGCTCCTGGTCGGGGGCCTTCTCGTAGGCGTAGGCCGGGGAGATCATCATCTCGTCGACCCGGAGGTCGTCGTTGAGGTAGTTGAGGACCTCGACAACGGTCTGCGGGGTGTCGGTGTTGAAGAAGGTCGAGTTGGTGGTGACCCGGAAGCCGCGCCGCTTGGCCTCCTTGATGGCCTCGACGGCCTCGTCGAACACCCCTTCCTTGGCGACGGATTCGTCGTGGCGCTCGCGGAGTCCGTCGATGTGCACGGCGAAGGCGAAGTAGGAGGAGGGGGTGAACTTCTCCAGTTTCTTGCGGAGTAGTACGGCGTTGGTGCAGAGGAAGACGTACTTCCGGCGGGCCACCAACTGCCGCACGATCTCGTCGATCTGGGGGTGCATCAACGGTTCGCCGCCCGCGATGGAAACCATCGGCGCCCCGGACTCCAGGACCGCGCCCACGGCCTGGGCCACCGGCATCCGCTGCTTGAGCACCCCCGCCGGGTGCTGGATCTTCCCGCAGCCCTCGCACTTGAGATTGCAGGCGTACAGCGGTTCCAACTCGACGATCAGCGGAAACTTCTCCCGCCTGCGGAGCTTCTGTTCGAAGAGATACGTTCCGACCCGAATGGTCTGACGGAGCGGCATGGCCATCTGGCTCACCTCCTGGGGAGCAGCAAAGAACGGTGCCATTCATGAAAAGCGGGAAGCACGGCACGAAGAACACGGAAGGCTGATATTCCACCGCGTACCGTGCCAATTCGGACCAGTTCATGCTCCGGGGCGTCCACGACCACCCGGACGGCGGCAACCGCGCGGGGCCCGGCGGCCAGCGCGGTACGCAGCGTGGCCGCGGACTCCATATCGACCGCGATCGCGCCGCCGGCCCGCAGCTCGGCGCGTTCCGGCCCGCGGACGACATGGTCCGAGCCGGTCAGGGGACCGCGGTGCACCCGGCGGCCGGGCAGCGCCCGGGCGACGGCGTCCGCGAGCCGTTCGGTGTCCGTGCAGACCACGGGTTCGCCGTGACCGCTCCGGGTCTCCCCCGCGACGACCACGTCCCCGGGGTGCATCCCGGGGGCGAGCCCGGCACAGAAGCCGGAGGCGACCACCGCAGCCGTCCGCAGCCCGTCGCCGGAGAGCGCCGCGCGGACCGCGCGCTCCGCGTTCACCGGGCCCATCCGGGTGCGCAGCACCGTCACCGGACCCCGGGCGCCGCTGTGGTCGCCGCCGCGCAGGGCCAGCTTCTCGATGCCGAGCGCACAGGCGATCAGCAGCGGTGCCGCGGGGTCCCGGGGCCCCGCCGGGGCGGCCATCAGCTCCCCTTGCGGGCGGGTACGCCGCCCGTGCGGAGTTTCCCGGCCGCGGTCCCGGACCGGGTCGCGCGGACCCCGCCCACCACCGGCTCGCCGTGCACGTAGCGCCCGAGCGCGGTCAGCGGGAAGACCTGCCGGTAGAGGTGGTAGTTGATGGAGAAGTCCCAGGGGAATCCGGTACCGGTGAAGTACGGCTCGTCCCAGCCGCCGTCCGCCCGCTGGGCGGCCACCAGCCAGCCCGCCCCGCGCTCGGCGCACTCGCTGTCCCGCTCCCCGGCCGCCAGCAGCGCCAGCAGCGCCCATGCGGTCTGGGAGGGGGTGGAGGTGCCCTGGCCAACCCATTCGCCGTGGCGGTACGAGCGCAGGTCCTCGCCCCAGCCGCCGTCGGGGTTCTGCACGGAACGCAGCCAGTCGACGGCCCGCCGCACCGCCGGATGGCCCGCCGGGATCCCGGCGGCCACCAGGGCCGGGACCACCGACCCCGTACCGTAGAGGTAGTTGACGCCCCAGCGGCCGAACCAGGCGCCCTCCGGCTCCTGGCGGGCCAGCAGCCAGTCGACGGCCCGCCGGGCCCGCGGGGTGTGCGCCCGGCCCTCGTACGCCAGCATCTCCAGGACATGCGCGGTGACATCGGCCGACGGCGGGTCGATCACCTCCCCGAAGTCGCAGAACGGCAGCCGGTTGGGGAACGGCGACGTGTTGTCGGCGTCGAAGGCGCCCCAGGCCCCGTCCCGCGACTGCATACCGAGCGTCCACCGCCCGGCCCGGGCCACCGCCGCCTCGACCCGCGCCGGATCGGGGTGGTCCACCCGGCGCAGCGCCAGCATCACCTCGGCGGTGTCGTCGATATCGGGGTAGTTGTCGTTGTGGAACTCGAAGGCCCAGCCGCCGGGGGCCAGCCCGGGCCGGCGCACCGCCCAGTCCCCCGGCCGGACGATCTCCTCGCCCAGCATCCAGTCGGCGGCCCGGACCAGGGCCGGATGGTCGGGGGCCAGCCCGGCGTCGGCGAGGGCGACGGTGGCCAGACAGGTGTCCCAGACCGGCGACTGGCAGGCCTCGATCATCCGGACCGGGGCGCCGGTCTCGGTCTGCTCCCAGACCGCGAACCGGTCGAGGGATTCGAGTCCGGCCCGCATCACCGGATGCCCCAGGTCGTAGCCGAGCAGATGGAGCGCGATCAGCGAGTACACCGCGGGCGGCTGGATACCGCCCCAGCAGCCGTCGTTCTCCTGCCGCTCGACGATCCAGCGGGACGCCGCCGCGATCGCGGCCTCCCGTACCCGGCGCGGCGCCACCCGGTGGTAGCGGTGCAGTGCCCGGTCCGCGCGCTGGAAGAAGCCCTCCCAGCTGTTCGCGGGGGCCGGGGGCCGGGGCGGGTTCGGCAGCCGGGGGTCGGTGTGCAGCTCGTCGAGGGGGAAGGGCGCGGGGCGGACCGGGCGCCGGGCGGAGACCACGGTCAGCGGCACGATCGTCTGCCGGGCCCAGCAGCCGAAGTCGTAGATGTTCAGCGGGAACCACTTCGGCAGGAACATCAGCTCGGGCGGTACGACGGGCAGGTCCTCCCACCGCCACCAGCCGAAGAGCGCCAGCCAGATCCGGGTGAACACCCGGGCCGCGGCGATGCCCCCCTGGTCCCGGACCCAGGCGGCGGCCCGGGCCATATGGGGATCACCCGGCAGATCCCCCGCCAGCCGGAGGGCGACATACGCCTCCACGGTGGCGGACAGCTCCCCGGGGCCGCCGTAGAAGGTGGCCCAGGTGCCGTCGGCGCGCTGCCGTCCGCGGATGAACCGGGCCGACGCCTCGGTCACCGCCCGGTCCCCGATGCCGAGGAACTGACGGAGCAGCAGATCCTCGGCGTCCATCGTCACATTGGTTTCGAGATCGCCCTTCCACCAGCCCTCGGCGTCCTGCCGGGCCAGCAGATGGTCCACGGCCCGGGCGACGGCCCGCCCGGCCGGGCCGGTCCGTCTCTCCGCCGCGGACCGCTCCCCGGCGCTCCCCGGGCCGGGGAGGTCCGCCGGGGGCGGGGCACTCGCTGTCTCACTCTCCGCGGCGGCGCGGGCCCGCACGGGCCCGCCGCTTCCGTCGGTCGTCGCTGTCATGGCTTCCCCTTCGGTGCAGTGGTCGTGCTGCGCTGTACTGGGGGTGTGCCGTCGGCGGGTGAAACGGTGGTCCGGTCACCTGCCGGCGACTGCGATGCATATCGGCGTATAGGTGATGGGGATCATCTCTTCCGTGGAGGGTTCCGTCTTAATTGCCCGGGGACGCTTTGTCGAGGGATCGGCCGGATGCACGGCCCATCCATCGCCCGGACGCGCGGTCAGCGCTTCCGGACGACGACGAAGTCGGCGAGGGCGACCAACTGCTCCCGCACCCGGCCCGGCATCTCGACGGCGTCCAGGGCCTCGATGGCGACGGTGTGCTGCCGGCGGGCCTCCTGGGAGGTCCACTCACGGCCGCCGGCCTCCTCGATCAGCGCCGCCCGGGTGGCGAACTCCTCCTCCGAGAAGGAGTCGAAATCGCTGCTCTTGGCGTCGGCGGCGAGCAGTTCGCCGAGCCGCCGGGACGCCTCCCCGCCCGCGGCGAGCGCGGCCACCACCGGCAGCGACTTCTTGCGCTGGCGCAGATCGCTCCAGGTCTGCTTGCCGGTGGCGACCGGGTCGCCCCAGATGCCGAGAAGGTCGTCGACCGCCTGGAAGGCGAGGCCCAGATGGTAGCCGTACCGCTCCAGGGCGTCCGCGGTACGGTCGTCCGCCCCGCCGAGCACGGCACCGATGGAAACGGCACAGGCCAGCAGTGCGCCGGTCTTGTTGCCCTCCATCTCCAGGCACTCCTCGACGCTCACCCGCTCGCGGTGCTCGTAGGAGATGTCCTGCGCCTGGCCGTCGATCAGCTTCCGGGTCGCGGTGGTGAGCCGGCGGGTCGCCCGCCCGGCCTCCACGGTGCCCAGCTCCAGCAGCACCTCGTTGGCGAGCGCGAACAGCGCGTCGCCGACCAGGATGGCCTGGGCCGGGCCGTGCACCTTCCACACCGTGTCGCGGTGGCGGCGCTGCTCGTCGCCGTCCATCAGGTCGTCGTGCAGCAGGGAGAAGTTGTGGACCAGCTCCACGGCGACGGCGCCGGGGACACCCGCCTCCGGCGGGGCGCCCGCGGCCTCGGCCGAGAGCAGGGCCAGCGCCGGGCGGACGGCCTTGCCGCCGTCGCCGTCGGCGGGCCGCCCCTGGGCGTCGATCCAGCCGAAGTGGTAGGCGGCGACGGTGTCCATCGGAGAGGCCAGCCGGTCGACGGCGGCCCGCAGGACCGGCGCGGACATCTCCCGGCCGCGCTCCAGGAGCGCCGCGATGTCGACGCCGTCCGCGCGCTCGATGCCGGGCGCGGGATGTTCCGCCGGGTTCGCCGAGGGCACTGTCGGCACGGTCTCTCTCCTGGTGTCGATTGCTGGGTCGGTCGCTGTGTCGGCCGGTGTTTCGGCCGGTGTCCGGATCGCTGTGCAGATCGCTTCGTCGATTGCTTCGTCGATCGCTTCGGGGGTCACGAAGGGACCGGTTGCTTCGGTGGTCGCGAGGGGACCGGTGCGCAGGCTCACGCCGCCTCCTTGAGCGGATGTTCGTGGGGGCGGCCCAGCGCGGCGAGGGCGGCGCCCGCCGCGGTCAGCCCGCTGCGCACGGCGCCCTCCATGGTCGCGGGCCAGCCGGTGGCGGTCCACGCCCCGGCGAGGAAGAGGCCGGGCGCACGGGTGGCGGCCCCGGGCCGGAGCCGTCCGACGCCCGGCGCCGGGGCGAAGGTCGCGGTGCGCTCCCGGGTGACGAAGAAGTCGCGGACGACCGCCGTACGGGCGGGCGGCAGCAGTTTCTCCAGCTCCGGCAGATAGCGGGCGCGCAGCTCGGCGACCGGCGCGTCGATCTCGTGCTGGGCAGCGGACTGGGAGAGCGCCAGATACTGGCCGCCGTCCGCCAGCCCGGACGCCTCCGTACGGTCGAACACCCACTGCACGGGGGAGCCCAGGGCGGCGAAGAAGGGACGGCGCAGCACCGGACGGTCGTACACGACGTGCACGTTGAGAATCGGCGCGGTGCCGATCTCCAGCAGCCGGGCGGAGTCGTCGAGCGCGCCCTCGGGCAGCAGCGCGTGGGTCTCCCGCTGGGCGGTCGCCAGGACGACGGTGCCCGCGTCCAGGTCCCGCTCCTCGGTGCGGACCAGCCAGCGGCCGCCGTCGGCCCGGGCCACGTCCTTGACCCGGGTCCCGGTCAGCACCCGGACCCCGGCGGCCTCCAGGGCCGACCGGGCGAGGGTGTCGTGGAGGTCGCCCAGCGGCACCCGGGCCCAGCCGATATCGGCGGCGCCGGGCTCCGAGAGCAGGCCGGTTCTGAAGACCATGGCGGCCAGCCCCAGCGAGGCGTCGGCGGCCCGGGCGTTGAGGGTGGCCACCCCGACCAGGTCCCAGAGCGCCTCGACGGTGCGCGCCGACTGCCCGTGGCGGTGCAGCCAGCTCGCGAAGTCGATGCCGTCGAGGGCCGGATCGGCCGGGTCCAGGGCGCGCAGGGCCAGCGCGGCCCGGCCCACGGAGGCCCGTTCGGCGAGGGAGAGATGGGGGTACGTGGCAAGGCTCGCGGCCAGGTGCAGCGGAACCGGCAGCGCCGTACGGCGCAACCGGCCCAGCCTCGACCCGGCGGGCCGGGCGGCGTCCACCACGGGAACGTCCATCCGGTCCTGGACGGGCGCCAGGGCCGTACCGCCGATCCGGTCGAGGAACCAGCGGTAGGCGGTGCAGCAGCGCATGTACACGTGCTGGCCGTTGTCGACCACGAGGTCGCCGCGGCGGAAGGAGAACGCGAGTCCGCCCAGCCGGGGACGGCCCTCCACGAGGGTCACACCGAGTCCGGCCTCGGCGAGGCGCAGCGCGGCGGTCACCCCCGCGAGCCCCCCGCCGACCACGACCGCGCTCTCCGGCGGGCTGGTCCGGTCCGTCATACGACCTCCCCTCGGGCCGTTGAGGTCAGGGACGCGGCGGGGCCGCGCCCGGTTGCGCGCGGGGCCGGGACGGGACTCCGGAGGCCCGGGTGACGGCGGAGCATCAGACACGCCCCCGGAGGCCCTGGCGGCTGATGTGCCGGGTGTCGATCCCGGACAGCCCGCGGATCGCGACGTACGCCTTCTCGTGGCCGGGCAGGGAGACCCGGCCGCGGAGCACCGCGCCGGGGTCGCAGGCGATCCGGTCCAGCAGCCGCCGGTAGATCCCCGCCATCGCGGCGACGCACGCGCCGCTGCGCCGGTCGAGCATGGGCAGCAGCCGGTAGCCCTCGGCGAAGAGGGCCCGGGCGCGCCGCACCTCGTAGTGCACCAGACCGGTGAAGTCGGCGCCGGGCGGCAGGGTCGCGGAGTGGAAACCCGCCGAGCAGCCGAACTTCGCCAGATCGTCGGCGGGCAGATAGACCCGTCCGTTGGCCGCGTCCTCGCGAACGTCCCGCAGGATGTTGGTGAGTTGCAGGGCGAGCCCGAGGGTGTCGGCGTACTCGGCGGCCCGTTCGGCGCCCGGTACCCCGGGCTGGGTTCCGAAGACCCCGAGCGAGAGCCGTCCGATGGCACCCGCCACACAGCGGCAGTACGCCCTGAGGTCGTCCCAGGTCTCGTACGTCTCGCCGTGCACGTCCATCAGGACACCGTCGATCAGCTCGTCGAGGGCGTCGAGCGGGATCGGGAACCGCGCGGCGGCGTCGGTGAGCGCGACGGCCACCGGGTCGGTGTCGTCCTCCGGGACGGCACCCCGGCGCACCCGGTCCAGCAGCTCCCGGGTCGCCCCGAGCCGCTCCCGCTTCTCCTCGTCGCCCAGCGGTCCGTCGCCGATGTCGTCCACCCGGCGGGAGAACGCGTACAGCGCCGACATCGCCTGCCGCTTGTCCGTCGGCAGGAGTCTGATTCCGTACGCGAAGTTGCGCGCCTGCGCTCCCGTCACCGTCTCGCAGTAGCTGTACGCGGCCTGCACCGCCGCCGATACACCGGCCGGTCCGTCCATCCTCCGGCTCACCCCTCTCTACGCGCTCGTTGCACCACGGCCCCCACGGAGCGCAGCAACTGTGCCCTGGCGGGCTTGGGCGGCCCGGACAGAACGTCGAATCCGGCCGCCGCGACGGCGTCGACGGCGGCGAGGCCGCCGCCGACGAAGCCGGCGAGCAGCAGCCGCAGCCTGCCCCGCACGCTGCCCACCAGCGGAACTCCTTCGAGGAGCAGCTTCCGGGCGCGGTCGGCCTGGTACGCGATCAGGCTGCGTACGGAGGCCGTGGCGACCGGGGCCGCCAGATCGGCCTCGGAGACATGGAAGCGCCGCATGTCGTCGGCCGGAAGATAGATGCGGTCACGGGCCAGGTCCTCGCGCACGTCCTGGAGGTGCTCGACGATCTGGAGACCGGTGCAGACCGCGTCGGAGCGGAGCAGCCGCTCCGGGGTCAGGGTGCCGCTGACCTGGAGGACGAGATTCCCCACGGAGTTGGCGGACAGCTCGCAGTAGGCCAGGAGTTCGCCGTAGTCGGCGTACCGCCGCACCCGCTGGTCCTGGCGGTTGGCGGCGATCAGGCCGAGGAAGGGTTCGGGGGTCAGGGCATGGCGGCGTACGGAGGGCACCAGGGCGCGCAGCAGCGGATGCCGGGGCTCCCCACCGGGGTCGCCGCCAGGGTCGCCGACGGCGGCGTCCGCGGGCGTGGCCGGGCCCGGCTCCGGGGCTCCGGCCGGGGCGGGGTCGTCGGCGGGTACCGGGCGGCCGGCGGCGGCGAAGGCGCGCCGCAGGTCCGTCTCGAAGGCGTCGAGCGCGGCGAGCCGGTCCGCGGACCGTTCCGGGGCGACGCCCAGGACGCGCAGGTCCGAGCCGCCGGGGTCGAGGTCCCCGTCGCCGATGTCGTCGACCAGCCGGGCGTAGCCGTACAGGGCCATCAGATCGCCGCGCCAGGCGGCGGGCAGGAAGAAGGGGGCCACGGGGAAGTTCTCGGACGCGGCCTTGTCGAGGGTCGCCCGGGCCCGGTCCTCGGGACGGGACGCGCGGGGCGGTCGGCGGGCGCTCATGCGGTGCTGCCCGGGGCGGGGACGGCGGAAGCCCCACAGGGCCGGAGATTGCCGATCATTGCCGTCACATCCCCCGTTCTACACTGCCGACCCAATCCATCCTATTTCGGACACGCCGCCGGTGGTCGCTCCCACCTGGGGACCGCCCTCCCGATGAACCGCCGGGGACGGAACGCCCCACTTGCCGTGAATCGGCACCGGTCCAGCTTACGTCGTAGAACACCGGGCGACGCGCCCGGGCCCTGTGATCACCGCCATCACGCCGCATCGCCGGCCAACCGTCCTTTCGCCACCATCTCTTGAACCCGCCGCCCGACCGTCCGGCCCGGAGCGGGGCGCCTCGCAGACCACCGCGGTCCGTCACGGAGAAGGACGCGAGAAGGCCCCCGTCCGGATGTCACCGCGGGGGCCTTGACCGGGCCGGACGTCCGCTCCGGTCCCAGGGTCTCCGCCGGGGCCGGACCTCCGTCCGGCCCCGGGTCTTCCACTCGCCACCGGCCCCGGCGTCAGCCGCGGCCGTACCGCTCCTCGGCCTTCCAGAAGTACACGAACCCGGCGATGCCGAAGAACACCGCCCAGCCCACCGCGAACGCCCAGACGTGCGGCGGCAGGTTCTCGGAGCCGTAGCCGTCGATCATCGCGAAACGGATCAGGTCCATATAGACCGCGGCCGGGTTCCACTGCAGCACATCGGCGATCCACGCCGGCTTGTCCTCCAGCATCACCGGGATGGAGAACATCACACCGGACGCGTACATCCAGGTACGCATGATGAACGGCATCAGCTGCGCCAGGTCGGGGGTCTTGCTGCCCAGCCGCGCCATCATCAGCGCCAGACCGGTGTTGAACCCGAACTGGAGCACGAGCGCGGGCAGGATCAGCAGCCATGACAGCGACGGGTAGCTGCCGAAGGCGACGGCGATCACCACGAGGACCGCCATCGAGAACATGAGCTGCTGCAACTGCTGGAGCGCCAGGGAGATCGGCAGCGAGGCCCGGGGGAAGTGCAGCGCCCGCACCAGCCCCAGATTGCCGGAGATCGACTTCACTCCGGCCATCACCGAACTCTGGGTGAAGGTGAACACGAAGACGCCCGTGACCAGGAAGGGGATGAAGACCTCCTGGCTCATGCCCCGGTCCGCGTTGAGGATCAGCCCGAAGATGAAGTAGTACACCGCCGCGTTCAGCAGCGGCGTCACGACCTGCCACAACTGCCCCAGCTTGGCCTGGCTGTACTGCGCGGTCAGCTTGGCCTGCGAGAACGCCACGATGAAGTGGCGCCGGCCCCACAGCTGGCGGACGTACTGGAACAGACTCGGCCGCTTGCCGCTGACCGAGAGCCCGTACTTGGCGGCGAGCTGCGCCGGGGTCAGCTGAGCGTCCGGGGAGGTACGGGCGGGCGCCGTCGCGCCGCCGGGGGCAGTGTCACTCACGGGGAACTCTCTCTTCGAGAAGCGCGGCAGGTGGGGCGCGGTCCAGCTTGTCAGATTTTCTTAGGGGCTCGGTTCGCCTCCGGGGCGCTGAAGCCGTGTTCTTCAGGCGATCGTGCTCGGCCACTCGTTCCTCGTGGCCTGCGCGCGTTCGCCTTCCAGAACACGACGCGCCCCTTCGGCTCACTCGCCGCAGGGCCATCGGGGAGGAGGGGGATCTCCTCCTGGCCCGGCCTCGGGGGAGGAGGTGGGATCTCCTCCGGGGGCCGGTCTCGGGGCCGTCCCTGGCATGGGGCGGCCCCGGGTCCCGCTACTTCAGACGGCTGGACGCGAGGATCGACACCAGGTGGAGCAGCGTCTGGACGACCGCGATACCGGCCAGGATCGCGATCCCGAGGCGGGTGAAGAACAGATCACCCTGGACCAGGTCCAGCACCGCCGCGGCCAGGATGAAGAGGCTGGCCTCGATCCCGCCCACGAGACGGTGGAACTTGAGCGCGGCCGCCGCCCTGCGGGCCAGCGCCAGACCGGAGGAGCGGGGCACCGACGCCTCGTCCTTCACGGCGGCCAGTCCGCTGCGCTGCCGGGCCACGTCGACGAGGTCCGTCTCGGCCTTGATGAGGATCGCGCCCAGGGCCGCGACCGTGCCGAGGAACGCCCACAGCCACTCCGCGCGCCCGTCGCCCAGGACATCGGCGCCCCGGATGCCGAAGCCGACCAGCAGGGCCGCCTCGCAGAGGTAGTGGCCGACCCGGTCGAGATAGACACCGGTCACGGAGGTCTGCTTGCGCCAGCGGGCCACCTCGCCGTCGACACAGTCGAGCAGCAGGTAGATCTGGAACAGCACGACCGCCAGAACGGCGCCGGTCAGCCCGGGGATCAGCAGCGCGGCGCCGCCTATCACCCCGACCACGACCATCAGATACGTCAGTTGGTTGGGGGTGATGCGGGTGTTGACCACATAGCGGTCGACACGGAGGGAGATCTCCCGCATGTACAGGCGCCCGGCCCAGTGCTCGCCGCTGCGCCGGTCCTTCACGCCCTCCGGGTGAACGACCGGGCGGAGTTCAGCTACGGATGGTCTTGGCATAGTCGGCGTACGCGTCCCTGATCTGGTCGGTGGTGAGGTCGAGGTGTTCCAGGATGGTGAAACGGCCGGGGCGGGTCTGCGGCGCGTACGCCACCGCCTCGACGAACTCGTCCGTGCTGAACCCGATGTCCCCGGGGAGCACCGGAAGCCCGTGACGGCGCAGCACCTCGGCGAAGAGACCGGACCCCTCCCGGTCGCCGCGCAGATGCATGGCGAAGGCGGCACCGATGCCGACCTGTTCGCCGTGGCTGGCGGCCCGCCGCGGATACAGCAGGTCGAAGGCGTGGCTGATCTCGTGGCAGGCACCGGACGAGGGACGGGTGTCCCCGCTGATCGAGATGGCGATCCCGGTCAGGACGAGGGCCTCGGCGAGAACGGTGAGAAAGGCGTCGTCGCCGATGCCGCCGGGGTGCCGCAGGACCGACTCACCCGCCGTACGGGCCATCGCGGCGGCGAGCCCGTCGACCTTCTCGCCGTTGATCCGCTGCGACAGCTCCCAGTCGGCGATCGCCGACAGATTGGAGATGGTGTCGCCGATGCCGGAGCGGATGTACCGGTCCGGGGCGGAGCGGATCACGTCCAGGTCGATGACGGTGGCGATCGGGGTCGGCAGACCGTAGGAGCCGCGGCCGTTGTCGTTGTCGAGGGTCGCGACCGGGGAGCAGATGCCGTCGTGCGCCAGATTGGTGGCGACGGCGACCATCGGGAGGCCGACCCGGGCCGCCGCGTACTTGGCGACGTCGAGGATCTTGCCGCCGCCGAGGCCGACGACCGCGTCGTACCGCTTGCCCTTGATGGAGTCGGCCAGCTTCACGGCCTCGTCGATCGTGCCGCCGGCCACCTCGTACCAGTGGGCGCCCGGCAGCGCCGGCTCCAGCCTCTCGCGCAGGGCCCGGCCCGAACCGCCGCTGATCGCGACGGCGAGCGTGCCGGAGGCCGAGATCCGCTGGTCGGCGAGGATGACCGCGAGGTCGTCCAGGGCGCCGGGGCGGATGTCGACGACGACCGGCGAGGGGATCAGCCGGGTCAGTACTGGCACGCGATCTCACGGCCCTTCGCGAGGTCGTCGTGGTTGTCGATCTCCACCCAGGTGACCTCGCCGATGGGGGCGGTGTCGACGGTGAAGCCGCGGTTCACCAGCTCCTGGTAGCCGTCCTCGTAGTAGAGGTCGGGGTCGCGCTCGAAGGTGGCCTTCAGGGCGTCGGCCAGCTCCTCGGCGGCCTCCGGCTCGATCAGGGTGACACCGATGTACTCGCCGGTGGCCTCCGCCGGGTCCATCAGCTTGGTGATCCGGCGGACCCCGGCACCGTCCTCGGCGACGACCTTCATCTCCTCGTCGGCCAGCTTCTTCACCGTGTCGAGAGCGAGGATGATCTTCTTCCCCTCGCCGCGGGCCGCGAGCAGGGTGCGCTCGACGGAGACCGGGTGGACGGTGTCGCCGTTGGCCAGGATGACACCGCGCTTCAGCACGTCACGGGCGCACCACAGGGAGTAGGCGTTGTTCCACTCCTCGGCCTTGTCGTTCTCGACGAGGGTGAGCTTCAGTCCGTACGCCGCCTCCAGCGCCGCCTGGCGCTCGTAGACGGCCTCCTTGCGGTAGCCGACGACGATCGCGGCCTCGGTGAGCCCGATCTCGGCGAAGTTCGCGAGGGTGAGGTCGAGGACCGTGCGCTCGCCGTCGACCGGCACGAGGGCCTTCGGAAGCGTGTCGGTGTAGGGGCGAAGACGCCGTCCGGCACCGGCTGCCAGTACGAGGCCGATCATGCGGGTTCTCCTTCGTCGTGTACTGCGGGCGCGGCGGAGGACACCCAGAAGCGGATGCTCTCCACCAGCACCACGAGGGCTACGGCGACCGCGAGCGCCGTCAGCGCGACGGTGAAGCCGGCGCCCGCAAGCAGGGCGGCCAGCAGCGCGACGGCGAGGGTCCGGCCCTCGTGTCCGCCGGTCAGCCTGACCAGCAGGCGCGGGGGCGCGCCGGAGCCGCCACGGATGCGGTACACCGTGTCGTAGTGATGGTAGGCGACCGCGGCGACCAGGCCGAAGGCCGCGGGCAGCGCCCCGGGGACGTCCGCGCGGGCGGCCAGCGCCAGGACCGTGCCGTACTCGGCGGCCCGGAAGACCGGGGGGACCAGCCAGTCGAGGGCGCCCTTGAGGGGGCGGGCGACGGCCAGACCCGAGGTAAGGACATAGACCGCGGCGGCGGCGACGGGCGCCCAGGAGCCGTAGGGGGCCAGGGCCGCGGTGGTGACCACGGCCGTGCCGCCGAGCAGGGCGAGCACGGGCGCCGCGAACGCGGGCAGCTTCCCGGCGAAACCGCGGCCCGCGCGGGCGACGGACTCGGCGAGCGGGCCCGAGTCGGCGAGGTCGGCCAGGGCCTGCGCGGCCCGGTCGGTGCGGTGGGCCTTGCGGGTCACCGAGCGCAGCAGCCGTCCCGCCGTGGTGTAGCAGGCCGCGAAGGCACAGCCCACGAGCAGGGCGTAGAAGACGATCCGGGGGGTGGCCACCGCGGTCAGTACGGCGATCATGGCCCAGCGCTCGCCGATGGGCAGCACGATCATCCGCCGCACCCACACCGTCCAGCCGACGCTGTCGAGCCGGTCGGAGAGGGCGGCGGTGGGGCTGGTGTTGGAGACCGCGTCGTGGTTGGCCTCGTTGAAGGAGAAGTCCACGACGTGCCGGCAGGTCTGGAGGACCATGGCGGCCAGCGCCAGCGCCCAGACGTCGTCGCCGCCGCGGGCCGCGCCGAGGGCGAGGCCCGCGTAGTACGCGTACTCCTTGGCCCGGTCGAAGGTGGCGTCCAGCCAGGCGCCCATCGTCGAGTACTGGAGCGAGTAGCGGGCGAGCTGCCCGTCGGTGCAGTCCAGGACGAAGGAGAACAGCAGCAGCAGGCCGGCCGCGACGAAACCGCCGCGGGTGCCGGTCGCCGCCGCCCCGGCCGCGATCAGCGCGGTGATCAGGGAGGCGGTGGTGACCTGGTTCGGTGTGAAGCCCCGGCGGGCGCACCAGCGGGCGATGTAGCGCGAGTACGGGCTGATCGCGTAGGTCGTGAAGAAGCCGTCCCGGGCCTTGACCGCGGAGCGCAGCCGTACCGCCTCGTCGTCGACGGCGGCGACGGCCTGCCGGGCCTCGTTGCGGGTCTGCGGGTCACCGGGGACGGTGGCCACCAGCGAACCCAGCTCGGGCCGGTGGACCGCGGTGCCGCCGTCCTCCAGCGCGGCCGCGAGGGCGTCGGGCAGCGGTTCCGTACGCTCCGAGGTCCGTACGGCTCCGGCCTCGGCCCCGGCGGCCGCCGGGGCGTCGCCGGGCTCCAGGGCCCGGGTCAGCGCGGCACGGGCCGCGGGCTGCGCGGTGAGCGCGCCCGGGACCGCGGCGGCGGGGAAGCGGGGGTCGGTGAGCGCGAGCCGGAGGGCGTGGACGTGCCCGACGAAACGGGAGTCCACGACCGCGACCCGCTCGGCGGCGGGGACGCCGGCGAGCAGCGCGGCCGTCGCGCCGGAGTCGGGCGCGGCCAGGACGTCGAAGCCCAGCGACCGCAGATCGCCATCGAGCGACGATCCGGGCACGGGCGGACCGGTGAGGATGGCGGTCGACAGACGAACTCACTCCTTGGAACCGAGGTGTGGATGCGCGGCGGCCCGGCCCGTGACGCACGGGCGGCGACTCGTCGGCAGAGGCTATCGGATGCACGGGAACGGGAGTTCACCGGCCGCTCACGCCCCGGCACGGTACGCCCGGCCCCGGTGAGGCCCCGTCCGGAGATCATCATTGTCGATCCGCGCCCCCGCGACAAACCGCGCTCCGCGCGGGGAGGCGGGCGGCGGTGCGGGGCACCGCCCGGGAGGGCCGCCGGGGCGGGCCCTCGCGCGGCACGACCGGCCGCCCGGGGGACGCCCGGGGCGCGCCGGGAAGCGCCCTCCCGGCAGCCGTCCCCGGACACCACGGGTCCGCCCCGGGGCGCCGTCGGGAAGGGCTTCCGCTCGGGGCCGCGGGCCGCATCGGAGCGGCGGTGCCCTGTCCGCAGGATGGTGCGTCCGCGGCCCGGGTCCTGCCTGCGGGACCGGCGGGCGCGGTCCGCGGCCCGGGACGGCGGCCGCCCGGGGTGCCCGCGCGTGGGGGCGGGGGCCTGCTCCGGGGCCGGGGGGTCGGGGCGCATCGCCCGTGGTCCGCTACCCGGCTACCCGGGTCCGGGGGGCTGGGGCCCGGGGGCCGGTCCGGGCCGGGACGGCGGCCGCCCGGGGCGCCGTGCGCGGGGGCGGGGGACGCGCGCAGCACCGCCCGGGCCGCGCGGCCGTGCGGGGCCGCCCGTGCGCGGGGGCGGGGGCGCCGAGGGCGCGGCGGGGCAGGCCATAGGGTGGGTGGTATGACATGGCTGATCACGGGTGGGGCGGGCTATATCGGCGCGCATGTGGTGCGGGCGATGGCCGGTGCCGGGGAGAAGGTCGTCGTCCTCGACGACGTGTCCTCGGGGATCGTCGAGCGGCTGCCCGCGGAGGTTCCGCTGGTACGCGGTACCGTCGCGGACCGCGAGCTGCTGCTGGACACCTTCCGCGAGTACGGGGTGACCGGGGTCGTCCATCTCGCGGCGAAGAAGCAGGTCGGGGAGTCCGTCGAGCAGCCGCTGCGCTACTACCGGGAGAACGTGCACGGGCTGACCGTGCTGCTGGAGGCCGTGGTCGGGGCCGGGGTGCGGCGCTTCCTCTTCTCCTCGTCGGCGGCGGTGTACGGGATCCCGGACCAGGAGCTGATCCCGGAGACCGCGCCGTGCGTACCCATCAATCCGTACGGCGAGACCAAGCTCGCCGGGGAGTGGCTGGTCCGGGCGGCCGGGCGGGCGCACGGGATCGAGACGGCCTGTCTGCGCTACTTCAACGTGGCGGGGACCGCCCGGCCCGAGCTGTCGGACACCGGGGTCTTCAACATCATCCCGATGTTCTTCGACCGGATCACCCGCGGCGAGGCGCCGCGGATCTTCGGCGACGACTATCCGACGCCGGACGGCACCTGCATCCGTGACTACATCCATGTCGCGGACCTCGCCGACGCGCATCTGACAGTGGCCCGGCGGCTCGCCCTGGAGGAGGGCGCCGGTGACCTCACGGTGAACATCGGGCGGGGTGTCGGGGTCTCCGTACGCGAACTGGCGGAGCTGGTGTCCGAGGTCACCGGATTCGACGGGGAAGCCGTGGTCCGGCCCCGCCGCCCCGGGGACGCGGCCCGCGCCGTCGCCGCGGTGGACCTGATCACCCGGGAGCTGGGCTGGAGCGCGCGCCACGGGGTGCGCGAGATGGTCGAGTCCGCATGGCAGGGCTGGCTGCTGCGGCGGCCCGGCGCGTGTTAGCCCGCCCCCGGCGCGCGCGGGGGTTCGCGCCAGCCGCGGGCGGCGGCGGCTACCGGCGACGACGGCCCGGCGAGAACGGTGGCGGCCCGGGAAAACCGGCCCGCACTCACTCTCCGCAGCGATTCCCCTCAACGGCCCCGTCCGGACGGACTTCCCGGACGGGGCCGAATGCTGTCCCGGGCCCTCGCGGAACCTCCCGCGGCGCCCTCCCGCAGACCTTCCCGCGGAACCCTCACGGGTGCGTCGCCAGGGCCTCCGCGGCGCCTCCTCAGGGCCCTCCGGGAGCTTTCCGGAGCGGTCCCGGCCCCGGTGCGGCCGACTCGCGCCGGATCGCCGTACGACCGGGTGTCCGCGATCTCCACCGCTCTGACCTGCGGATCGTTTCCGCAGGTCAGGGGAATGACAACGGTGTTCAGTGCCGTGTTGCCACATACCCCCCACCCGTAGTTCACTGAGGCTCGGCAGGGCGTTTTTTCCCGACGATCTGGAGGCCGTTTCATGGGGGCTGGGCACGACCACGGGCATACGCACGGCGGACCGCCGCCGACCGGAACCGCCGCCGCCGCGTACAAGGGACGGCTACGGGTCGCCCTGACGATCACACTCAGCGTGATGGTGCTGGAGATCGTCGGCGGGGTGGTCACGGGGTCGCTCGCCCTGGTGGCCGACGCCGCCCATATGGCGACCGACGGCATCGGCCTGGGCATGGCGCTGCTCGCCATCCACTTCGCGAACCGGCCGCCGAGCACCAACCGCACCTTCGGACTGGCCAGGGCCGAGATCCTGGCCGCCCTCGCCAACTGTCTGCTGCTCCTCGGCGTCGGCGCCTATCTGCTCTTCGAGGCGATCGACCGGTTCATCACGCCCGCCGAGACCAAGAGCGGGCTGACGATCGTCTTCGCCCTGGTCGGCCTGCTCGCCAATGTGATCTCCCTCAGCCTGCTGATGCGCGGGCAGAAGGACAGCCTCAATGTCCGCGGCGCCTATCTGGAGGTCCTGAACGACGCGCTGGGTTCCGTCGCGGTCCTGGTCTCGGCGGTGATCATCCTGCTGACCGGCTGGCAGGCCGCCGACCCGATCGCCTCGCTGCTGATCGGCCTGATGATCGTGCCGCGTACGGTGAAGCTGCTCCGCGAGACCCTGAACGTCCTGCTGGAGGCGGCGCCCAAGGACGTCGACATGGCCGAGGTGCGCCGCCACATACTGGAGCTGCCCGGGGTGGAGGACGTACACGACCTGCACGCCTGGACGATCACCTCCGGGATGCCGGTGCTCTCCGCCCATGTGGTCGTCACCCAGGACGTCCTGGACGCGGTCGGGCACGAGAGGATGCTGCACGACCTCCAGGGCTGCCTCGGGGACCACTTCGACGTGGAGCACTGCACCTTCCAGCTGGAGCCGGTGGGCCACGCGGAGCACGAGGCGAAGCTCTGCCACTGAGCCGCCCGGTGCCGTGCGCCGGCTGACCTGCGCGGCGGTCCGGCGAACGCCATCGGGCGATGATCGGATCAACAGTTCGAATGCCGGGCGGGGGGTTCCGGGGATTCCCGCCCGCCGGCCCGGGGCACGATCCGGTACCGGGGCCCCGGGACGTCCCCGCCGCGGAGACCGTCCGCGCCGTGCGCCCGCGCGCCGCGACGGTCCCGGCAGGGACATGCCCGGTCTGCCGAAGTGCGGACAAGCCGCTTTTGTACGGCAGACTGGGCAGGCCCCCAGGGCCGAGCACCGATGCGAAGGATGGTTATGCCGACCTCACCAGTCACCGCCCCTCACAGCGCGTCGAACGGCGCACCGCCATCGATCATGCTGGAGCTGGTCGACGAGCACGGCACCACCATCGGCACCGCGGAGAAGCTCTCCGCCCACCAGCCTCCGGGCAGGCTGCACCGGGCGTTCTCCGTGTTCCTCTTCGACGAGCGGGGCCGGCTGCTGATCCAGCGCCGGGCGCTGGGCAAGTACCACTCCCCCGGTGTCTGGTCGAACACCTGCTGCGGGCATCCGTACCCCGGCGAGGCACCGTTCGCGGCCGCTGCCCGGCGCACCCACGAGGAGCTGGGGGTCTCCCCGTCGCTGCTGGCCGAGGCCGGGACGGTCCGCTACAACCACCCGGACCCGGCCTCCGGGCTGGTGGAGCAGGAGTACAACCACCTCTTCGTCGGTATGGTCCAGGGCGACCCCGCGCCGGACCCGGAGGAGGTCGGCGAGACCGTGTTCGTCACCCCCGGCGAGCTGGCCGAGCGCCATGCCGCGGCACCGTTCTCGGCCTGGTTCATGACCGTGCTGGACGCGGCGCGTCCGGCGATCAGGGAGCTGACGGGACCGGCCGGGGGCTGGTGACCCGGCGACGGCGCCCGGCTCCTCGCGGGGTCCGGGCGCCGTCGCGTCGTTGCCGGAGGCGGCGGATCCCGGGAGACCGGCGGCCGTCCGTACGGCTCAGACCCGGCGGGCCGGGAGCAGCGGCAGCTCCGCCCAGACGACCTTCCCGCCGCCCGCGGTGTGCTCGACGTCGCACCGCCCGCCGGCCTCCCGGGCGGTCTCCCGCACCAGCAGCAGTCCGCGGCCCCCGGTCCGGCCCCAGTCCGTCTCCAGGGCGGCGGGCCGGTAGGGGTGGTTGTCCTCCACGGAGATCCGTACCCGGCCCGCCGACAGGGCGACCTCCACGGCGAGCTGCGGCGAGAGCAGCACCGCGTGCTTCACGACATTGGTGACCAGCTCGGAGACGATCAGCAGCAGCCCCTGGACGGTCTCGCCGTACGCGCCTGCCGCCGGAATGC
The DNA here is from genome assembly GCF_053981115.1 of Streptomyces sp. NPDC003691. Taxonomy (NCBI): domain Bacteria; kingdom Bacillati; phylum Actinomycetota; class Actinomycetes; order Kitasatosporales; family Streptomycetaceae; genus Streptomyces; species Streptomyces sp. NPDC003691. Next base: position 27,483 of record NZ_JBSFNQ010000077.1, read on the forward strand.
CCTGTCTCTCCAGCAGCTCCCGGACCGCGTGGCGGGCCCGGGGCACGGACGCCTCGACCGTCGGGGCGGTGAACCGCCAGACGCCCTCGCCCACCGGTGGTACGGGCGGTACGGGGCCGGGCCCCGCACTGCCCGGCGCCCCGTACGGCTGCCCGTACGGGGACACCGCAGGCCGGGCCGGAACGCTTCCGCGGCTCTCCATCAGTCCGACCCCCACCCATGGCGTACTCCGCCGCCGTCCGCTGCCCCGGGGTCCGCTGACTCCGGGGTAATAAGTGTTGCGGGACCCGGTCGGCCCCCGCCGGACTGAACGGAAATCACCGACAATCGACGGCAACCGACGGCTTTTGACCGGGTTCGCCCGGCCCGGTCAGCGGAGCGGCCGCCCCTGACCGTTCCCCGGCAGATCACCCGGCTCCGGCTCCGTCACCATCCGGACGATCCGGCGTCCGCCGACCCCGATGGCGATCAGTCCCAGGCCGTCGAAGAGCAGGGCCAGCGAGAAGAAGAGGCCCAGGACGTACCGGCTGCTCTCGGGCCAGTTCGCGAGAACGAGGATGCCCAGCACCAGCAGGGCGGCGCCCTGGAAGAGCATCCAGCCGAACTGCGGTCCCCGTACCACCAGACTGCCGACCAGCCGGAACAGCCCGCCGGTCAGGAAGAGCAGCGCGGCGAAGAGGGTCAGGGTCTCGGCCGAGCCGGTGGGATGGCGGATCACCACGACGCCCGCCGCGATGTTCAGCGCCGCGACGACCACGGCGAGCCAGAAGTAGTCGCTGCCCCGGGACGAGACCGCCTGTACGAGACCGACGATGCCGCCGATCAGCAGCAGCCAGCCGAACAGGAGCATGGAGGTGAGGGTCGCGAGCCCCGTATAGACGAGCCCGACGATCCCGGCGATCACCAGGATCGACCCGAGCACCGTCAGCAGACTGAAGCTCCGCTTGAGCTTCCCGGGCTCCACGGGCCCGGCGGAGCGAGTGGTACCGGCCATGGCGTTCTGCCTCCTCGCACCCCTTCCTGATCGTAGGTCCCCCCGCGGCGGATAGCATCCGGCGCATGGAGTCAGCCAGCCCCGGCCCGGAACCCCATGTCGTGTGCACCGTCGCCGACGGGGTCGCGACCGTCGTCGTCGACAACCCCGCCAAGCGGAATGCCATGACCACCGGGATGTGGCAGGCCGTCCCCCCGCTGCTGGCGCGGCTGGCGGACGATGCCGCCGTCCGGGTGCTGGTCCTGACCGGTGCCGGGGCGACGTTCTGCGCGGGTGCCGATATCGCCTCGCTGCGGGCGGCGGGTCCGGACGGTGCCGATATGTCGCCGCAGGCGCTCGCGGTGCGGGCGGAGGAGGCACTGGCCGCGTTCCCGAAGCCGTCCCTGGCCGTCGTCCGGGGCCACTGCGTCGGCGGCGGCTGCCAGCTCGCCGCCGCCTGCGATCTCCGCTTCGCCTCGGACGACGCGCTGTTCGGGGTGACCCCGTCGCGGCTGGGCGTGGTCTATCCCGCCGCCGCCACCCGGCGGCTGGTGGAGCTGGTGGGCCCCGCCACCACCAAGTACCTGCTCTTCTCGGGCGAGCTGATCGACAGCGGCCGGGCACTGCGGACCGGTCTGGTGGACGAGGTGCACCCGGCCGCGGACCTCGGCGTCCGGGTCGCGGCCTTCGCCCGGACGCTGGCCGGGCGCTCCCAGCTGACACAGGCCGCGGCGAAGGAGTTCGCCGCGGGCCGGACCGACCGGGCGGAGCACTGGGAGCGGCTGGCGGCGGAGCAGGCCCGCCCCGGCGGCGACACCGCGGAGGGGGTCACCGCCTTCCTGGAACGGCGTACACCCCGCTTCACCTGGTCGGTACGGCCCCGGACCACCCGGCCGGGATAGCCCGGGCGGCCGCGGACCGAGTCGGTTCGGGGCGGGCGCGGAGCTGGTCAGTTCGGGGCGGGTCGGTTCGGGGCGGGCGCGGCCTCCTTGCGCCACTGTTCCACGAGGTGTGCGGGGGCCTTCTCGGGCGAGCCCGCGTCGTAGGGCGGCTGCGGGTCGTACTCGGTGAGCAGCTGGACGTTCTGGGCGAGTTCGTCGCCGCCGATCCGGCCGAGGAGATGAAGCGCCATATCGATTCCGGCGGACACCCCGGCCGCGGTGACGTACTTGCCGTCGAAGACGACCCGCTCCCCGGTGGGTTCGGCGCCGAGCGCCGCGAGGTCGTCGTAGGCGAGCCAGTGGCTGGTCGCCCGGCGCCCCCGGAGGAGCCCGGCCGCGCCGAGGACGAGGGAGCCCGTGCAGACGGACGTGGTCCAGGCGGTGCCCGCGTCGACGGTCCGCAGCCAGCCGGTGATCTCCTCGTCGGCCATGGCGTCCTGGTCGCCGGGTCCGCCGGGGACCAGTACCAGGTCCGGGCCGGTCACCTCGGCCAGGGTGCGGTCGGCCACCAGCGCCAGCGACCCCTGGTCGCCGCGGACCGGTCCGCGCTCCTTGCCGACGAAGACGGTCTCGGCGCCCGGCAGCCTGCCGAGCAGTTCATAGGGGCCGACGGCGTCGAGGGTGGTGAAGCGGTCGTAGAGGAGTACGGCGATCTGCATGGGCTTCCCTTCGGAACGTCCGGATCAGGGCGACCACGGACAGCGGGCTTCGGGCAACGGGCTTCGGACGGCAAGGGGCGGTAGGCGGTAGGCGGTGGGGCCGGGCGGGATCCGGCTCGGGGCCCGGACCGCCCGTGCGGGCGGTCCGGCCGGGGCCGGGCGGTACGGGCCGGGGGAAGCGGCGGGCACCGGTCGGCGGGTGGTCATCGGACGGTCAGCGGTGCGTGGAAGCGGCGGCGGTACTCGGCGGGTGCCGTGCCCAGCCCGCGGACGAAGGCCCGGCGCATCGCCTCCGGGGTGCCGTAGCCGCAGGCGCGCGAGACCTCCTCCACCCCGTCGGTGGTCTCCTCCAGGAGCCGGCGGGCGTGTTCGAGCCGGATGCGCTCCACGTACCGTCCGGGGGTGACCCCGGTATCGGCGCGGAAGGCCCGGGCGAAGTGCCGCGGCGAGAGCCGGGCCCGGGCGGCGAGGGAGTCCACGGAGAGGTCCCGGCCGGGATTCTCCGCGATCCAGCGCTGGACCTCGCGCAGCGGTTCGCGGCGGGCGGTCTGGGCCGACAGCGGTGCGCTGAACTGCGCCTGGTTGCCCGGGCGTCGCAGAAAGACGACCAGGTGGCGGGCGACGACCAGGGCGGCATCCCGCCCGTGGTCCTCTTCGACGAGTGCGAGGGCCAGGTCGATTCCGCTGGTCACCCCGGCGGAGGTGGAGATCCGCCCGTCGCGTACGAAGATCGGCTCGGACTCGACCTCGACCTCCGGGTGCCGGCGGGCGAAGTCGTCGCAGAGGGCCCAGTGGGTGGTGGCCCGGTGGCCGTCCAGCAGTCCGGCGGCGGCGAGCAGGAAGGAGCCGGAGCAGACGGAGACCAGCCGTTCGGCCTTCGGCCCGTGCTCGCGCAGCCATCCGACCACGTCCGGGGGGCAGTTGTCCCCGTCGGCGCCGCCCGGCACCAGCAGGGTGTGGGGCACCGGCGCGGTTTCGAGCGCGGTATCGGGCAGCAGTGTCAGCCCGCTGCTCGTACGGACCGGGCGGCCGCCGGGCGAGGCGGTGCGCAGCGGGTACACCGAGGGGTGGCCGACGGCCCACCCGGCCCCGGCGAACACCTCGACGGGGCCGGTGAGATCGAGGCTCTGGACACCGTCGTAGAGGACGGCGAGGACGGTTCGCTCGGACATGACCCCATCCTGGGCGGGGCCGCCCGATGGCTGCAATGACGAGTACCCCACCTTTCCTGCCGTGCCGGTGCGACGGGTCTGCTGCCGTGCCCGGTGACGGCGGCCGGGGCCACCAGGTCCGGCGGGGCCGTCGGGGCCGCACCGCCCGGGCGGGCCGGGCTGATCCGGCCTGCCCGGGTCAGAACCGGACCGTCGGCTCAGGACCAGACGGGCCGGTCGGTGCCCCAGCGGCCGGGCGGGCGGCTCCAGGTGCGGGGCGCGCCCTCGTAGTGCACCGGGGACAGGGCGTGGCGCAGCGTGCCGTACGGGGACGTGGTGGTCGTCAGCCAGGGGCCGGGGTCCGGGGCGGGGTCCCGGGCCGGTTCGGTCCGGGGCGGGCGGATGCCGTGGAGCAGCCAGGAGGCGGTGGCGGCGAGGGAGAGCCGGAGCAGCTTTCCGCCGCCGGTCTCCTGGCGTTCGGTCAGGGCGCGCAGGACGGCCGCGGCGAGCAGATAGCCGGTGCCGTGGTCCAGGGCCTGGGCGGGCAGGACGCCGGGGCGGCCGTCGCCGGGTGTTTCGACCGCGGCGATGCCGGTCGCCGCCTGTACCAGGCTGTCGAAGCCTCGGCGCCCGGCGTACGGGCCGTGGTCGCCCCAGGCGTCGAGCCGGGCCACCACGAGGCCCGGGCGGCGGGCGGCGAGGGCCGCGGGGTCGAGCCCGAGGGCTTCGAGGGCGCCGGGGCGGTAGCCGGTGACGAGGACGTCCGCCGAGTCGAGGAGTGCGTCGAAGGTGCGCCGGTCGCCGGGGTCGGCGAGGTCGAGCAGGGCGGAGCGTTTGCCGGCGCCGGTGTCGGTGTGGGCGTCCGGGTCCTCGGGGAGCCCGGGCGGGTCGATCCGCAGGACGTCGGCCCCCAGCAGGGCGAGGGTGCGGGTGGCGACGGGCCCGGCGATGACCCGGGTGAGGTCGAGGACCCGGACCCCGGCGGCGGGCAGCTCCGCGGGCGGCAGCGGGCGCCGGGAGCCGCCGTCGGGTCCGCTCCGGACGACGAGCGGCAGGGGTGCGCCGGACGGCGGTCCGGGGGCGGTGGCGACGGCCACCGCGAGCCCGCCCGCCGCGTACACGGTCTCCTGCACCTCGTGGGCGGTCCGGGACGCGACCTCGGCCGCGAGCCGCCGGGCGGCGGCGCTGTCGTCGCCGTCGCCGGGGTCCGGCAGGCCGAGCGCGCGGAGCAGGGCGGCGCGGTGGTGGGGGTAGTTGGCATGGGTGCGGACCCACCGGTCGGAGGCGCGCCAGAAGCCGGAGAGCGGGGCGAAGGGGGTGAGGGCCCGGCCGTCGATCCGGAGCAGGCGTTCGCTGACGAAGGCGGCCGCGACCGCGGCCTCGTCGATCCGTACCGGCCGTACGGGAGTTCCGGTACGCCGGGCCAGCAGCTCCGCCGCGGCCAGCGAGCAGACCCCGGCGCAGGCACGGGCCAGTTCGCGTACGGGAAGCCGGGCGGGGAGCGCGCCGGGAGCCGGAACGTATGTCACGGACACGGGCGGCGGGGTGCCGCCGCCGACGGCCGTCCAGGCGTGCGCGGTGGGTGCGTCGGTCTCCTCCGGCCCCCGTGTTTCCGGGGCCGCGGAGGCGCTGTCGTCTTCGGTCATGGGGGCAGTCTCCCCCCGGCGGACGGTCCCGGGACGACGCTCCGCGGGCGGTTCCCGGGCGGTTCACGGCGAGGAGCCCCGGGCGAAGGGGACCGTTTGGCAGAATGCAGGCGCAAGCACAGCCAGCAGAGAAGGCGAGTCGGGGAACCGTGACGATGTCCATCGAAGGCAGGATCGCCGAGGAGCTCGGCGTACGGGAACGGCAGGTCCGGGCGGCCGTCGAGCTGCTGGACGGCGGGTCGACCGTGCCCTTCATCGCGCGGTACCGCAAGGAGGCGACCGAGCTGCTCGACGACGCCCAGCTGCGCACCCTGGAGGAGCGGCTGCGGTATCTGCGGGAGCTGGAGGACCGCCGGAGGGCGATCCTCGATTCCGTACGCGAACAGGGCAAGCTGGACGGGGAGCTGGAGGCGCGGATCCTGGCCGCCGACACCAAGGCCCGGCTGGAGGACATCTATCTGCCCTTCAAGCCCAAGCGGCGGACCAAGGCGCAGATCGCCCGGGAGGCCGGTCTCGAACCGCTGGCCGACGGGCTGTTGACGGATCCGTCGGTGGAGCCGCTCGCCGCGGCCGCCGCGTTCGCCGACCCGGAGCGGGGCGTCGCCGACCCGGCCGCCGCGCTGGAGGGCGCCCGGGCGATCCTCACCGAGCGGTTCTCCGAGGACGCGGACCTCATCGGTGAACTGCGCGAGCGGATGTGGACCCGGGGCCGGGTGGCGGCGAAGGTACGGGAGGGCAAGGGCGACGCGACTCAGGGCCCGGCCGCCAAGTTCGCCGACTACTTCGACTTCGCCGAGCCGTTCACCGAGCTGCCGTCGCACCGGGTGCTGGCACTGCTCCGGGGCGAGAAGGAGGAGGTGCTCGACCTCTCGCTGGAGCCGGACGCGCCCGCCGAGGAGCCGGGGCCGACGGCGTACGAGAACGCGATCGCGCGGCGCTTCGGGGTGGCCGACCGGGGCCGGCCGGGTGATCGCTGGCTGGCCGACACCGTCCGCTGGGCCTGGCGTACCCGGATCCTGGTGCACCTCGGGATCGACCTGCGGCTGAGGCTGCGGACGGCGGCCGAGGACGAGGCGGTCCGGGTCTTCGCGGCGAACCTGCGCGATCTGCTGCTGGCCGCGCCCGCCGGGACCCGGGCCACGCTCGGTCTCGACCCCGGTTTCCGGACCGGAGTGAAGGTGGCCGTGGTGGACTCGACGGGCAAGGTCGTCGCCACCGACACCGTCCACCCGCATGTGCCCGCGAACCGCTGGGACGAGTCGCTGGCGACGCTCGCGCGGCTGGCGAAGGAGCACGCGGTCGAGCTGGTCGCCATCGGCAACGGCACCGCGTCCCGGGAGACGGACCGGCTGGCGGCCGATCTGATCACCCGCCATCCGGAGCTGAAGCTGACGAAGGTGATGGTTTCGGAGGCGGGTGCCTCCGTGTACTCGGCGTCCGCGTTCGCCTCGCAGGAGCTGCCCGGTCTCGATGTGTCGCTGCGCGGCGCGGTCTCCATCGCCCGGCGGCTCCAGGACCCGCTGGCGGAGCTGGTGAAGATCGACCCCAAGTCGATCGGTGTCGGCCAGTACCAGCACGACCTGTCCGAGGTGAAGCTGTCGCGCTCCCTCGACGCAGTCGTCGAGGACTGTGTGAACGGCGTCGGCGTAGACGTCAACACGGCGTCCGCGCCACTGCTGTCGCGGGTGTCGGGCATCGGCGCCGGGCTGGCCGAGAACATCGTGGCGCACCGGGACTCCAACGGCCCGTTCCGCTCCCGCCGGGCGCTGAAGGACGTGGCGCGGCTCGGGCCGAAGGCGTACGAGCAGTGCGCGGGCTTCCTCCGGATCCGGGGCGGTGACGATCCGCTGGACGCGTCCAGCGTGCACCCGGAGTCGTATCCCGTGGTCCGCCGGATGGTGAAGGCGACGGGCGGGGAGGTGGCCTCCCTGGTCGGCAACGCGGGGGCGCTCCGGTCGCTGCGGGCCGGGGACTTCGTGGACGAGACCTTCGGTCTGCCGACGGTGACGGACATCCTGCGGGAGCTGGAGAAGCCGGGTCGCGACCCGCGGCCCGCGTTCCGTACGGCGGCGTTCAAGGAGGGTGTCGAGAAGATCGGCGACCTGGCCCCGGGGATGGTGCTGGAGGGTGTGGTGACGAATGTGGCCGCCTTCGGCGCGTTCGTGGACATCGGCGTCCACCAGGACGGTCTGGTGCATGTGTCGGCGATGTCGAAGACCTTCGTCAAGGACCCCCGGGACGTGGTGAAGCCGGGTGATGTGGTGAAGGTGAAGGTCCTCGACGTCGATATCCCGCGGAAGCGGATCTCGCTGACGCTCCGGCTGGACGACGACGCGGCGGGTCAGCCGCCGCGGCAGGGCGGCGGCGGGCGGGAGCGCGAGGCGCGGGGCGAGCGCGGCGGCGAGCGCGGTGACCGCGGCGGGCGTCCGCAGCAGCGCCGGGGCGGCGGGCAGGGTGGTCAGGGCCGTCAGGGCGGTGGGCAGGGTGGTCAGGGCGGTGCCGGCCGGGACCGTCAGGCGCCGCCGCCGGCGAACAGCGCGATGGCGGACGCCCTGCGCCGCGCGGGCCTGGCCGGTCCGGACCGGCGGCGCTGAGCACCGGGCCGGTGCGCCGTCCCCGCCGGGGGCGGCGCACCGGGCCCGGCGGGCGCATCGGGTGGTCCGGGGGCCGCAGGCACGGTCCTGCGGCCGCCCGGCGGGTCCGGTCCCGGCGGACGGCGTGCCGGTGCCCGTCCCCCGGGAACTCCTCGACACCCGCTCACCCGCACTGGCGGCCCTCGCCGGCACGGAGCCGGCCGTGGAACGGGCCCTGCGCGGACT
>NZ_JBSFNQ010000078.1:0-35153 GCF_053981115.1 Streptomyces sp. NPDC003691
GATCGTGGACAACACCGTGCCGACGCCGTTCCTGCTGCGGCCGGTGGAGCACGGCGCGGACATCGTGGTGCACTCGGCGACTGGGGACACAGCCGGGGATATGGGCGCTGGGGCTGGCCGCGGTGGTACGGGGCCGCCGTCGTTCCGGGCCGCCGTCGTTCCGGGCCGCCGTCGTTCCGGGCCGGGAACGTCCCGGACCTGTCCCGGAAATGTCCCGGATGTTGCCGGAACCGCCTTCACCCTGTGGAGTGGCCCTGGGAGGATGCGAACCGAGTCGAGCACTGGGAAGCGGGGAACCGGACATGACACTGCCCGATCCGAACCAGCAGCCGGGCGGGGCCCCGGATCCGCAGCCGGGTCCGCGGCCGGAGTACCCGCCGGGTCCGCGGCCGGATCCGGGCCCGGCGGCGGTCCCGGGCGAGCCGGAGTACCAGTGGGGTCCGGACACTCCGCCCGGTACGCCCGCGTACGGGTATCCCGGCCCCGGCTACGGCTATCCGGGGCCCTACGGATACGACCCGACGCTCCCCGGCTACGGCCTCACACAGCCCGGCCTCGCGGTCCCGCCGGGCGCCGCGGCGGCGGGCGCCGGGATGCCGCTGGTGACCATCGGCGACATCACGGTGACGCACGACACGATCGTCACGCCGTCGGGGAACATGCCGCTGCGGGGCGCTGTCTGGACCGCCACGGACCTGTCCCGGACCGAGGAGAAGATCGCGCCGTACGCCATCGCGCTGGCGGTGGTGCTGGGCCTCTTCACCTGTCTGATGTCGCTGCTGTTCCTGCTCATCAAGGAGAAGAAGACCAGCGGCTATATCCAGGTCACCGTCACCAGCGGCGGTCTGCACCACACCACGATGGTCCCCGCCTACAACGCCCACACCTTCCAGCATGTGATGGGCCAGGTGAACTACGCCCGGTCGATCAGCGCGATCTGACCGGGCGGGGTAGCCGGGCCGGGCGAGCGGGGCGGCGGGCGCCCGGGGCGTCCGTCGCGGGCTAGGTTCCGGGGGCCTCGGCGGTTGCGGGGGTTCCGGGAGTTCCGGCGGTTCCGGGGGCCTCGGCGGTTTCGGTGAGGAACGCCGTCAGCAGGGCGGTGATCTCCGCGGGGCGCTCCAGGGACGGGAGGTGCCCGGCCCACGGCAGGTGTGCCCGGCGGGCCCGGGGCAGCAGCTCCGTCTGCCGGTCCGCCGCCGTCCGGAACTCGGGCAGGTCATGGGCGCCGGAGACGACCAGGGCGGGTACGTCCAGGTCCCGCAGCGCCTCCGGGTCGAAGTCGCCCGCCTCCCACTCCTCGTCACCCCCGGCGAGCTGGATGTCGTACGCCTGCTCCTGCATGGCAGCCACCGCCCGCACGGTGTCCTCGCCGGCCTCCGGTCCGAGGAACGTCCGGGCGGTCAGCAGAGCCGCCTCGGCCGTGTCGCCCCGTTCGACGAGCGCGACCTCCCGCTCCTCGAAGGCGGTCATCTCCGGGCTGTCCGGGATGCCGGGCAGCCCGGCGCAGAGCAGTGCCAGGGCCGCGACCCGGCCGGGCGCGCGGGCGGCGATCTCCAGTGCGGTCCGGCCGCCGTAGGAGGCGCCGATCAGTACGGCCCGGTCCATGCCCACGGCGTCCATCACGGCGAGGACGTCGTCGGCGTCGTTCCAGGGCCGCCCGCCGCAGGGGGTGGTGCCGTGGCCGCGGAAGTCGCCGCGGACCAGATGGTGTCCGGCCGCCGCGAGGGCCGCCCACTGGGCGTCCCACATCCGCCGGTCGCAGACCGTGGAGTGCAGCAGGACGATGTTCTGTCCGGCGCCCGGGGCGCCGACCGTGTCATAAGTGATCATCGGACCGGACCCTACCCCCGCGCGGGGCGCCGCGGCGCGGGCATTTCCCCGGCCGCGGGCGCGGGGCCCGCCGGGCGCAGTCCTGGCCTCGGCCCCTGCCGCCCCCGCACGCTCCCCCCTCCCAACTCCCTTTCCGGAAGCCCATATTCCGCGTTGAACGTGTTCAAAAAAGGAGCTACATTCTCTTCGTCGGCACTTTTGAACACGTTCAGAAAGGTCGGGGGATGAACCTCAACGTCGTCGGATACCTGATCTACCTGCCCATCAGCGTCGCGCTGACCGTCTGGGTCGCCCGCACCCTCAGCCGCAACGGCCGGATCTTCCTCTCGGATGTGATGGGCGGCGACGAGAAGCTGGCCGATGCCGTCAACCATCTGCTGGTGGTCGGCTTCTACCTGGTCAACCTGGGCTTCGTCGCCCTCTATCTGAAGATCGGTCGGACCGTCCTGGACTCCCGGGAGCTGTTCGACGCACTGTCGGTGAAGCTCGGTGTGGTGCTGCTGGTCCTCGGAGTGCTGCATCTGACCAATGTCTACGTCCTCAACCGGATCCGGCGGCGCGGGCTGATGGAGCGCGACGGCGTCCCGCCGGTAGGGCCTCAGGGGTGGACCGCCCCCGCGCCTCAGGGGTGGGGACCGGGAGCCCAGAGCTGGGGTCCGCGGGCGCGGGCCGGGCACCCCGCACAGCACGCACCGCGGCACACCCCGCAGCAGGACCGGGACCGGCTGCCCGAGGCGGGCCCGGAGGACACTCCGCCGGTGCCGCCGGCCGGGCGGTGAACACCGTGGCCGCCGACGGTCACCGCCGGAGTGAGCCGGTCCGGCGGCTCACGGTCCTCTACGACGCGCAGTGCGGGCTCTGCTCCCATATCCGGGACTGGCTGGTACGGCAGCGCCAGCTCGTCCCGCTGGACCTGGTGCCCGCCGGGTCGGCCGAGGCCCGCGGGCTGTTCCCCGGCCTGGACCACCAGGCCACCCTGCGCCGGATCACGGTGGTCGGGGACGGGGGCCAGCTCTATACGGACGACGCGGCGTTCCTGGTCTGCCTCTGGGCGCTGGCCGAACACCGGTCCAGGTCGGTATGGCTGGCGTCGGCCGCCGGGAAGCCGTTCATCCGGGCCGCGGTGCTGGCCGCCTCCGCCTACCGGGAGTCCACAGGGGCGGCCCGGCGCAGGCTCGATACCCCGGACGGGCCGCCGGGACCGTCCGGCACGGGGTCCGAAACGTGGCCGGACACCGCCGGGCCGCCCTGTGACGACCGCTGTGCGCCGCCCGGTTAGGCTCGGGCAGCGTGACCGACCGGAAGAACACCCCCGCGAAGACGCCGGGCGCACCGGGCACACCGCCCGCGCCCAAGAGCGAACAGACCCGCACCCTGATCCTCGAAACCGCGCTGCGGCTCTTCCAGGAGCGGGGGTACGACCGGACGACGATGCGGGCCATCGCCAAGGAGGCGGGGGTCTCGGTCGGGAACGCGTACTACTACTTCGGCTCCAAGGAACATCTGATCCAGGGGTTCTACGACCGGATCGGGGCCGAGCACCGGGCCGCCGTACGGCCGCTGCTGGACACCGAGACCGATCTGGCCGCCCGGCTGTCGGGGGTGCTCAACGCCTGGCTGGACGTGGCGGAGCCGTACCACGAGTTCGCTGCCCAGTTCTTCAAGAACGCGGCCGACCCGGACTCGCCGCTGAGCCCCTTCTCCGCGGAGTCGGAGGAGGCCCGGGAGGCGGCGATCGCCATCCACCGGGAGGTACTGGCCGGGGCGAAGACCAAGATCCCGGCCGAACTGCGGGACCTGCTCCCGGAGATGCTGTGGCTCTCGCAGATGGGCCTGGTGCTCTGCTGGGTCTTCGACCGCTCCGAGGGCCATGAGCGGAGCAGGCGGCTGGCGAACCAGGGGGCCCGGCTGACCACACGGGGCATCGTGCTGGCCCGGTTCCGGGTGCTGCGGAGCCTGGTGGTCGATATGCACGAGATGCTGACGGACCTGCTGCCGGGGATGGCCCAGGGAGTGGCGGCCCGGCGGGTGGCCGCGGACCGGAAGAAGGCCCCGCGGAAGCGGTCCGCGGAACCGGCCGCCGCGGGCGGGGGCGCCGAAGCCGAGGCGGCTGCGCCTGCCGGTGCGGATGCGGTACGAGGCGGCGGGCCGGAGCCGGAACGGGCCGGGGAGCCGGGGGCGTAACGGGCGGGCCGGCGCCCCCGTCACCGTACGCGTGTCCCCCGGCAGGTCCGGCCCGCCCGCCGCCGGGTCAGCCGCGTTCGGTGCCCACCGGGGTCCGCTCCCCGGAGCGCGGGGCGGGCGGCTGCGGCTCCTCCTCCGGCTCCCACGCCGCCCGCTTCCCCGGCCCCTGCGACCCCTCCGGCCCGTACGGCCTTGCCGGCTCCGCCGGTTCCGCCGGTTCCACGGCGAGCCGCGGCAGGATCCGGTCGAGGAACGCGGGCAGCCACCAGTTGGCCCGGCCCAGCAGATGCATGGCCGCCGGGACCAGCGCCGTACGGAGGACGAACGCGTCCAGCGCCACGGCGGCAGCCAGCCCGGCGCCGACCATCGCGGCCTCCGGGTCACCGCTGAACACGAAGGCGGTGAAGACACAGATCATGATGAGGGCGGCGGAGTTGATGACCCGGCTGGTCTCGGCGAGCCCGGTCCGTACCGCCCGCGCATTGTCCCCGGTACGCACCCACTCCTCGTGCATCCGGCTCACCAGGAACACCTGGTAGTCCATCGAGAGGCCGAAGAGCAGCGAGAGCATGATCGCCGGAAGGAAGGCGGAGATCGGGCCCTCCTTGCCGAAGCCGAGCAGCCCGGAGCCCCAGCCCCACTGGAAGACCGCCACCAGCACCCCGAAGGCGGCGGCCGCGGCGATCAGGTTCATCGCGGCGGCCAGCAGCGGGACGCCCAGCGAGCGGAACGCGATCAGCAGCAGCAGACAGCCCAGCGCGACCACAGTGATCACGAAGTACGGCAGCCGGTCCGTGGTGACCTGGGCGAAGTCCTTGGAGACCGCGGTCGCTCCGCCGAGATGGGCCGTCAGTCCGGACTCCGCGACCACATCGGACCGCAGGGTGTCGATCAGCCGGTCGGTCGCCGCGTCCTGGGGCGCCGTGGCCGGGACGATATGGATCACGGCGACGTCCGCGCCGGGCGGTACCGGTATCGCCTGCGCCTTCGCCACGCCCTCGGTGGCCCTCACCCGTTCGGCGAGGGCGGTCACCTCGGCGGGCCCGGCACCGTCGACGACGAGCTGGAGCGGTCCGTTGGCACCCGGCCCGAAGCCTTCGGCGAGCAGGTCGTACGCCTGCCGGGTGGTGGTGCTCTCCCGGTGGTTGCCGTGGTCGTTGGTGCCGAGCCGGAGCGAGAGCACCGGCAGCGCGAGCACCACCGTCACCAGCAGCGCCAGCGCACCGACCGCCCGGGGCCGCCGCTCGACGAAAGCGGACCAGCGGGCCGCGGTACCGGTCGGGGCCTCGTCCGCACCGGCCGCGGCCCCGGCACCGCCCGCCGCGGACACCACCGCCGGCGAGCGGCGCTGCTTCCGGCTGAGCACCCGGGGGCCGAGCAGCCCCAGCAGGGCGGGCAGCAGGGTGACGGCCGCCAGCACGCTCAGCACCACCGTCAGGGAGGCGGCGATCACGATGCCGTCGAAGAACCGGACCCTGGTGACCAGCATTCCGGCCAGGGCGATACAGACCGTGGCACCCGCGAACAGCACCGCCCGGCCCGAGGTGTTGAGCGCGGTGACCGCCGACTCCTCCGGGGTCCGCCCGTTCAGCAGCCCCCTGCGGTGCCGGGTGACGATGAAGAGGGCGTAGTCGATACCGACGCCGAGGCCGACGAGCGAGCCGATCAGCGGCGCGACGGTCGCCAGTGAGGTGCCATGGCTGATCAGCCCCGTGAGCATCAGCCCGATCCCGACCCCGAACAGGGCGGTGACCAGCGGCAGCAGCATCGCGAACAGCGAGCCGAAGGCGACGAAGAGCACGATCGCGGCGGCCGCGACACCCACCAGTTCGGCCGTACCGCCCGGCGGACCCGCCGCGTACACGATGACCTGGCCGCCGAGTTCGACCCGGAGCCCGTCGTCGCGGGCGTCCCCGGCGCGCTCGACGATCGCCTCGACCAGCTCCTTGGGGACCCGCTCGGCGCGTTCGGTGAAGACCACGGTCGCATACGCGGTCCGGCCGTCCCGGCTGATCGCGTCCGCACCGGCCGGGGTGTAGGGGCTGATCACCTCGCCGACGCCCGTCATGCCCGCTATCTCCGTCAGCGCGGGCTCCAGCCGCTCCCGTACGCCGGGATCGCGGACCGAACCGTCACCGGTGTGCCACACCACCGTCGCCGGGTCGCCCGACGCCTTCGGGAACGCCTCGGCCATCAGGTCGTACGCCCGCCGGGAGTCGCTGTCGGGGAGACTGAAGTCGTTGCTGTAGGCCGACCCCTTGATACCGCTCAGCACCCCCAGGCCGAGCAGTGCCACCACCCACAGCACCAGGACCACCAGCCGGTGCCGGTAGCACCAGCGCGCCCATGACTCCACGATGTTCTTCCTTCCGCCGTATACGCCGTATCCGCCGTCGCCCGTCGCTCTCTTCGGCGACGTCCGTCCCCCGGGTCGCCTCAGCATCGGCCGGGCTCCGGGCCCGCGGCGGCGTACGGGCCGGACTCTCAAGGAACTCCAAGACTGCGGAGCCCCCGCCGACGGCCGGGCGCGCCGATACTGAGGGGCGTCCACTGAGGGGCGTCGGCGGTACGGCCGGGAAGGGGGGCGGCGGGCATGGACACACAGGTGACGGACCCGGCGGCGGGACCGGGGGCGGATACGGCGGTATGGCCCGGGGCGGGGGCGGATACGGCGGTACGGCCGGGGGCGGGGGCGGGCCCGGAGGCCGGGGCGACGGTGCTGGTCCTGGAGGACGAGCCGGGCATCGCCGATGTGCTGGCGATCGCCCTGCGCCACCACCGGTTCGCGGTGCTCGCGGCGGGCAGCCTCCGGCAGGCGCGGCAGCTGACCGAGCGGACCCGGCCCGACGCGGCCCTGCTCGACGTGATGCTGCCGGACGGCGACGGCCGGAGCTTCGGCCGCGAGCTGCGGGCCCGGCACCCGGAGACCGCGGTGCTCTTCCTCACCGCCCGCGACGCGGCCGCCGAGATCGTGGGCGCGCTGCGGTACGGCGACGACTACATCACCAAGCCGTTCAACGTCGACGAGGTGATCGCCCGGATCACGGCCGTACTGCGCCGTACCCGGCCCGCCGACGTCCTGCCCGTGCCACCGCCGCTGCGCTACCGGGACCTGGAGCTGGACGAGACGACGTGCACGGTCGGCCGGGACGGGCGCACGGTCGAGCTGACCCCGACCGAATACGCCCTGCTCCGATTTCTGGTGCGCAATGCGGGGCGGGTGGTGCCGAAGGAGCAGTTGCTGCGGCATGTGTGGCAGTACGAGCATCCGGCGGAGTCCACGGTGGTCGAGACGTACATCAGCTATCTGCGGCGCAAACTGGCGCCGCTCGGGCCGCCGTTGATCACCACCCGGCGCGGTCTCGGATACGGCCTGATATGAGGGGCCGGTCCACGGCCGCCGGGCGGCCGGCCCGGCACTCCCTGCGCGCCAAACTCACCAAGGTCAATCTGGCCCTGCTGCTGCTCGGTGTGGTGGTGACGATCTGCGTCAGCCTGATGGCGATGCAGCACTTCCTGCTCCAGCGGGTGGACGACGATCTGAAGAGCAGCCGGGACGCCATGATCGGCACCGGGCTGACCCAGCAGCAGATCGACTCGTTCAAGGAGATCTCGATCCTGCTGGAGCATGTGACGGGGGCGGCAGGCGGGCGGAGTGCCCTGATGCCGGTGTCCAACACCCTGATCGTGGCGCTGGATCCCGCCCTGCGGCCCACGACGTTCGCCCGGCACCAGCCGACCGGACGGCAGTTGGAGCTCGCGGCCGCCGTACGGGACCCGGCGGGGCTGGCGGCGGGCGGCGGGGTGCGCGGGGTCGAGGTCGGCGGCACCGACTACCGGGTCGTCGGCGCCGGGCTCCCGGACGGCACCCTGCTGCTCTTCGCCTCGGACGTCGATTCCCTCCAGCAGACGGTCTACCAGGCGCTGAAGGTCGATGCCGCGGCCGGGGCGCTGCTGCTGGCGCTGCTCGCGCTGGCCACGACCGCGGGCACCAAGCATCTGGTGCAGCCGCTGGAGCGCATGGTGGAGACGGCTTCGGCGATCGCGGAGGGCGATCTGACCCGGCGGGTGCCGCCGGGCCGACATCCGGTCGGCGAGATCGAGCAGTTGCGTACGGCGCTGAACGCGATGCTGCACCAGGTGGAGTCGGCGTTCGAGACCCGGGAGCGCAGCGCGGCACAGCTGCGGCGGTTCGTCGCGGACGCCTCGCACGAGCTGCGGACCCCGCTCTCCGCGATCCGGGGGTATCTCCAGCTGTACGACCGGGGGATGCTGCGGACACCGGAGGACCGGGAGCGGGCACTGTCCCGGATGCACGGGGAGGCGGACCGGATGGCGCGGCTGGTGGAGGAGTTGCTGACACTGGCCCGGCTCGACCGGGCGCCGGAGTTCCGGTTCGGGCCGGTGGACCTGGCGGAGCTGGTGCGGGACGCGGCGGGGGATCTGCTCGCGCAGCAGCCGTCGCGGCCGGTGACGGTCGGCGGGTCGCCCTTGCCCTTGCCGTCACTGTCACTGTCGGCGTCACTGCCGCGGTCGAGGTGCGAGCCGTCACCGGCCGAGTCGTCACCGGCCGGGGAGTCGCTGCCGTCGGCGGCGGACGGCGGGTGTGCGGTCGTCCTCGGTGACGAGCCGTCGCTCCGTCAGCTCGTGGGGAATCTGCTGGCCAATGTCCGGGTCCATACGCCCCGGGACGCGCCGGTACGGGTGGAGACCGGCCCGGGCCCGGACGGTTCGGTACGGCTGCTGGTGGCGGACGGCGGCCCGGGGATGGCGCCGGACGACGCGGAGCGCATCTTCGACCGGTTCTTCCGGGCCGGGACATGCGGTGACGGCAGCGGTCTCGGTATGTCGATCGTCCGGGCGGTGGCCGATGTCCACGGCGGCACGGTGGAGGTCCGTACGGCACCGGGGAAGGGCCTCGCGGTGCTGGTGAGCCTGCCGTCCGCGCCCCGGGCCGGCAGCGGCCGGCCGACGACGGCAACAAAGGCGGGGTCGGGGGCAGCGGCGGGCTGACGGCCACCGACCGCCCGGGCCGGGCGGTCGGTGGCCGGTGTGGTCAGGCCTGGCGGGAGGCGAGCTGGACGACGGTGATATCGGACTCGGCGCCCACCCGGACCGGCGGACCCCAGGCACCCGCGCCCCGGGTCACGTACAGCTGCGTGTCCCCGTACCGCTCCAGCCCCGCGACGGTCGGGTTGGCCAGGGCCGCCAGATACTCGCCGGGCCAGAGCTGGCCGCCGTGGGTGTGGCCGGAGAGCTGGAGGTCGACCCCGTGTTTCACGGCGTCGTGGATGACGACGGGCTGATGGGCCAGGAGTACGGCGGTACGGCCGCGGTCGCGGTCGCCGAGCGCCCGCTCGAAGTCGGGGCCCTTGCCCTCGCGCTCGCCCTCCGGATCGTCGACCCCGGCGAGGTCGAACCCGGCCGCGATCTCCACCCGCTCGTTCTCCAGGGGCCGCAGCCCCAGCTCCCGGACATGGTCCACCCACTGCTGGGCGCCGGAGAAGTACTCGTGGTTGCCGGTGACGAAGAACGAACCGTGCCGGGCGCGCAGTCCGGTCAGCGGTTCGGCGGCGGACCCGAGGTCGGCGACGCTGCCGTCGACCATGTCGCCGACGATCGCGATCAGATCCGGGTTCGCCGAGTTGATGGTGTCGACGATCCGCCGGGTGTGGGCCCGGCCCAGGATCGGTCCCAGGTGGATATCGCTGACCACGGCGATCCGGTAGCCGTGGGCCGACCGCGGGAGTTTGGCCAGCGGGACGGTGACCCGCTTCAGGGTGGGGCCGTTGAGCACGCCGTACGTACCGAGGCCGACGGTTCCCAGCGCCGCGGCGGCCGCTCCTCCGCCGACGACCCGGGAGACGAACATGCGCCGCGACGACACCCGGTCCGGACGGGCCGCGGGTGCTTCGGCGGTGGCCGTGGCGGCCCCGGGGGCGGTCGTGGAAGCGGTCACAGAAGTGGTCGCTGCGGCCGCCGCGGCGGCACCGGTCGCCGCGGGCCCGGCGTCCGCGGGCGCACCCGCCGGTACGGGCACGGCGGCGGAACCGGGGACTCCGGCCCGGGCGGGCACGGTCTCGGTCGCTGTCTCGGCCTCGGTCGGTGTCTCGGTCGGTGTCTCGGTCGCTGTCTCGGCTTCGGTCACGGTGCCGGTCCCGGCCCGGGACCCGGCGGCCGGGCCCGCGATCCGGGCGTCACGGCGCGCGGCGGCCCGCAGCCAGCCGAACCGGACGGCCTCCCCCACCAGCAGGAAGAGCACCAGGTACAGCAGCACCGCCAGCCAGAGGAAGCCGGGCCAGGCAAGGATCTGCTGGAACCGGAAGGGAACGCCGGACCGGGCCGAGAACTGGGCGGCCACGGAGATCAGCGGCAGCGCGGTCACCGCCACCGCCCCGGCGATCCGGGCCCTGCGGCTGGTGGTCAGATCGCGGACCAGCCGCCGCCAGACGTACCAGTGCGCTGCCGCGAACAGAGTGATCACAGCGACCACCACGAGCAGGACGACGACGATCACAGACCGCTCCCCAAGTTCTCCGTGTACTCCCCGGGGGCCCGGCCGTCATCCGGCGGCCCCTCCGGGCATCTCAACGCGCCGCGGGCGCGGCTGGTGCCCGGAGCGGGCGATCACCGATGATGATCATCATCCGGTGCTGTCCGGATCCCGCCGTAGCGCCCTGACCCCGCGGAACCCGATGATCCCGACGGCCGTCCCCAGAAGAAACGACGTGATGGCGAGCAGCAGATGGACCCAGAAGTAGCCGGTGGGATCACCGGCGTCGTCGAAGGCGAGTCCGCTGCCGTCCTTCCAGAGATTGCGGACGAAAGAGACCCAGATGAACCAGCTCCACGCCCCGAAGGCGAGCAGGAACCAGGAGGCGGGGCGGCTGAGCTTCATACGCCCAGTATCCGGGCCGCGCGCCGGGGCGGTCCGCCGGGGTCGTGGCGTGCCGGGCCGGGGACCGCTCGGGCGGGGGCCGGATCCGGGGCCGTACCGGCGGTTCACCGACCCGAAAAGCATATTTTCCCGAGTGACAGGTAATTTCTCGTCCGTGTCTGTTCTGAAGAAGACGGCTGTTCTGAAGAGGACGGCCCTGACGGCCGCCGCCGCGACGCTGCTGCCCGCGCTCGTCGCCGCTCCCGCGTACGCGGCCGTGCCCGCGAGAGCGGCCGCGGCTGCGACCGTGCACAGCGGTGCCGCCGCGGACCGTACCGCCGCCGCCGCGGACCGGGCGGACAGGACGGACCGGAAGAGCGCGCCGGGGCGGCAGGCCCGGAAGCAGCCGGTGCCACCGGCCGCGATGTCCACGGTCGGCGGGTCCCTCCTGGGCCGCCCGGGCACCCAGGTCAAGCTGGGCCCGGGTGCGCCCGTACTGCCGTCCGGGCTGAGCGCCCGTTCGTGGATCGTGGCGGACGCGGAGAGCGGTGCCGTGCTCGCCTCGCACAACTCCCACTGGCGGCTGCCGCCCGCCTCCACGATGAAGATGCTCTTCGCGGACACCCTGCTGCCCAAGCTGCCGAAGACCGACACCCACAAGGTCACCTGGAAGGACCTGGAGGGGGTGGGCTCCGGCAGCAGCGCGGTGGGTGTCAAGGAGGACCTGACGTACAGCGTCCACGATCTGTGGCTCGGGGTGTTCCTGGTCTCCGGCAACGACGCCGTCCATGTGCTCTCCGCGATGAACGGCGGTATCCCGAAGACCGTCCAGGAGATGCAGGCCCATGCGGAGGAGCTGCAGGCGCTGGACACCCAGGTCGTCTCGCCGGACGGCTATGACGCGGCGGGCCAGGTGTCGTCCGCGTACGACCTCACCCTGATCGCCCGCAGCGGCCTCCAGAAGAAGGACTTCCGGGACTATGCGGCGACCTCGGAGGCGCAGTTCCCGGGGAGGATGGTGGGCGGCAAGCGGGAGTCCTTCGCCATCGCCAACACGAACCGGCTGCTGACGGGTGACGGGGTCGCCCCCTACCCGGGGGTGGCGGGGGTCAAGAACGGCAATACGTCGCAGGCCGGCGCGACCTTCACCGGAGTGGCCGAGCGCAACGGCCGGGTGCTGCTGGTCACCGTGATGAACCCGGAGTCCGGGGAGCGGCACGCCGTCTACCGGGAGACCGCGCGCCTGATGGACTGGGGCTTCGCGGCGGCGGGCAAGGTGACACCGGTCGGTGAACTGGTCGCGCCCCGGTCGGCGAAGCCGCCGGTGGGCGCGGGCCCGGACAAGCACTCCGACCAGACGAAGCGGACGGGGAGCGCCGCCGCGGCGCGGAAGGAGCCGTCGGGTGGTGTGGGCACGGCCCTGGCGATCGCGGGCGGCGTGCTCGTGGTCCTCGGGGGCGGGGCCTTCCTGGTCAACCGCCGCTGGCCGCGGCGCCGGGCCTGACGGGGCGGGCCGGCCCCTTCGGAGGAGGGGAAGGAGGAGGTGGAGACGTCACCCGGCCGTCTCCGCCCTCGCTCCCGTCTCCGCCTTCTCCACTCTCGCCGCCCTCGCCACCTTCTCCACCCTCGCCGCCCTCGCCGTCCTTGTCCGGCTCCCCCGTCGTCTCCGCCGCCCGCTCCTCGTCGCCCGGCTCCCGGGTCGCGGTCCACGCCGCGCAGAACAGCAGCAGCTTCGCGGTCAGGTTGATCCAGAGCAGCAGCGCGACGGGCACTCCGAACGCGCCGTACAGGCTCCGCCCGGCGACCTCCCTGATGTACCCGCCGATCAGCAGTTTCAGCACTTCGAAGCCGATGGCGCCGATCAGCCCGGCCACCAGCAGCCTGCGGCGCGGCGGCTGCACTCCCGGCAGCAGCGTCAGCAGATAGAGCAGGATGAGGAAGTCGGCGGCGACCGCGATCGCGATGGCCGCGATCCGCAGCAGTACGCCGCCGGGCCCGCCGCCGTCGATCCCGAGCCGGTCCGCGGACCAGCCCACCGCCGTCGCCCCCAGAGTGGAGGCGGCGAATGACGCCAGGACCGTGGCGCCCAGGCCGAGGAGGACGACCGCGTCCTTCGCCCGCCGGGCGAACGGATTGCCCTCGTCCTCGTCGTCGATGCCCCAGACCGCCCGCAGGCAGTCCCTTATCGCGGTCACCCAGCCGACGCCGGTGACCAGCAGCAGGGCACCGGAGACCAGCCCGACGGTCCCCGCGTTGGCGGCCAGGGCGCCGACGTCGAGCTGTTCCGAGATGCCCGGCACCTGGTCGCCGATCCGCTCCTCCAGCCGGGTCAGCCGGTCCTTGCTCAGCAGGGCCGCGCCGACCGCCACCGCCAGACTGATCAGCGGGAACATCGCGAGGAAGCTGAGGAAGGTGATGGCGGCGGCCAGCCGCGTCCAGTGCACCCGCTCCAGCGTCTCGTAGGTGTGCCAGGGGTGCGTCCGCATCAGCCGGACCACCAGCGGTCCGACCACGGGAAGCCTGCTCAACCAGTCCATGGGCTACGCCTACCCCTTCCCCGCCCGTCAACCGCCGGGCCGCCGTACCACCGTTCGCCGGGCCGTTCGCCGTACCGCCGTCCCCGCTCAAGAACTGCCGCCCGCCGTCCCCGCTCGAAGACCTCCGGCGGCCGGCCGCACTCAGAGATCGGCGACCGCCAGTCCGTACATCGCGGCCCAGACCAGTCCGATCACCGCCAGCGCCCGGTCCCGCAGCACGACGTCCTCGGGCGCCCCGGCCGTGCCCCGGTCGGCGAAGACGGCGTACCGCAGCACCGCCAGGATGAACGCGATCACCGACAGCTGCCGCCAGGGCAGCAGCGCCGAATGCGCGACCCCGCCGCTCTCCAGCGCCCAGAGACAGTAACCGAGGACGGCCACCCCGGCCGCGAGCTGCCAGACGAACCGCAGATAGCCGGTGGTGTACTCGCCCAGCAGCGCCCGTGACGCCCCCCGCCCGCCCTCCGCGTCCGCCATCTGCACGGCCTCCGAGTAGCGCTTGGCCGCGACCATGAACAGCGCCCCGAACCCGGTGGTGATCAGGAACCAGCGGGAGAGCGGAATGCCGAGCGCGACCCCGCCGATCATCGCCCGCATCAGAAAGCCGGTGGTCACCACGGTCATATCGACGACCAGGACATGCTTCAGCCAGACGCAGTAGGCGAGCTGCATGGTGAGGTACGCGATCAGCAGGGCAGCCGTCATCGCGTTGCAGAGCGCGGCGGCCCCGGCAACGGCGACCACCGCGAGCAGCCCGCCGACGGCGTACGCCAGCGGTACGGACACCTCCCCGGCGGCGACGGGCCGCAGGCGTTTCACGGGATGCGCCCGGTCGGCCTCGGCGTCCCGGGCGTCGTTCACCAGATAGACGGCCGCGGCGGCCGCCGTGAACAGGGCGAAGACGACGACGAGCTGACCGGCGGTCCGGGGCGACGCCAACTGCCCGGCGGCCGCGGGCGCGGCGGCCACCAGCACGTTCTTGACCCACTGGCGGGGCCGCGCGGTCCGCAGCAGCCCGGCCGCCTGGCCGCCCGGCACCCTGGTCCCGGCCCGCCCGCCCCGCGGTTGCCGCGGGGCGGGCCGGGGCGGCAGTACGGCCTGCTGTTCGGTCGTCACACGGGCCTCCCGTTCGGGTCGATGGGGGTACGCGGGCGGGCGGCGAGGCCGCCGAGGAGGGCCCCGGCGAGGACATCGGTCGGATAGTGCACCCCGACGACGACCCGGGACACGCACATCGCCGCCGCGACGGCGGCCGGGAGCAGTCTGCGGCCGCCGCCCGCGGGCAGCAGCGCCCCGAAGGCGACGGCGGCCGCCGCCGCCGAGGCGGCGTGCGAGCTGGGGAAGGAGTGCCGTCCGGCGGTACGGACCAGGGCCGCGCGGCCGCCGCGGTCCGGCGGCCGGGGCCTCCGTACCACCCGTTTCACGGCCATGCTGGCCAGATGCGCCCCGGCGACGGCGCCGGTGGCGCGGAGCCAGGCGGCGCGGCGGGCGGGGTCGGCCGCGGCCCCGGTCAGCCCGGCGGCCAGCCAGAGCGCCGCATGCTCCCCGGCGTAGGAGAGGGTCCGCGCGGCGGTGGCGACGGCGGGCCGGTCACCGCAGCCGCGCAGGGCGGCCAGCAGCCGGCGGTCGGGGCCCGTGGACCGGTCCTCGTATCGCATAGCGCACCTCCGCCGCCCCTTTCCGCCGTGCTTCCCGCGGTTTTCCGCCGTGCTTCCCGCGGTTTTCCGCCGTGCTTCCCGCGGTCCCCGCGGTCCGGTCCTTCTTGTCCCGGGAGTCCGTGGCCTTGTCCCGGGAGCCCGCGACAGGCACGGGGGACTCTTCTGGGCCGCGGGCCGACTTTCACGCCAATCTCAGATGACACTCCTTTAATCACCCGTTTCGGCGAGTCCCCAAGGCACTCCGAAATTAAGGGCATAAGCGGCGATACGGTCATGAGTATGGCTGCCGACACCCGCACCGCCCCCGCCACCGACGCCGGGGACCCGTTCGTGTCCGTCACCGGCTGGGGCCGCACCGCCCCCTCCACGGCCTACCGCTGGCGCCCCCGCACCCATGAGCAGGCGGCCGACGCCGTCCGGAGCTGGGGAGCGCGCGGCGGGATCGCCCGGGGGCTCGGCCGGGCCTACGGGGACGCGGCGCAGAACGCGGGCGGCTGCGTCCTCGATATGACGGGCCTCGACCGGATCCACTCCGTCGATGTCACGGACGGCACCGTCGTCTGCGACGCGGGCGTCAGCCTGCACCGGCTGATGGAGGTGCTGCTGCCGCTGGGCTGGTTCGTACCGGTGTCCCCCGGCACCCGCTACGTCACCGTCGGCGGCGCGATCGGCGCCGCCATCCATGGCAAGAACCACCATGTCAGCGGCGCCTTCACCCGGCATGTCAGCGCCTTCGACCTGCTGCTGCCCGACGGCACCGTACGGACCGTCGTGCCCGGCACCGAACTCTTCGACGCGACCGCCGGAGGCATGGGGCTGACCGGTGTGGTGCTCGCCGCCGTGCTCCGACTCCACCGGGTGGAGACCTCGTACATGCTGGTCGACACCGAGCGCGCCACCGACCTCGACGATGTACTCGCCCGGCTCGGCACCGGCGCCGAACGGCACCGCTACTCGGTCGCGTGGATCGACCTGCTGGCCCGCGGCCGCGCCACCGGCCGCTCGGTGATCACCCGCGGCGACCACGCCCCGCTCGCGGCGCTGCCCGCCCGGGCCCGGCGCGCGCCCCTCGCCTTCCGCCCCGGTTCGCTGCCCGCCGCCCCGGCCTCCGTACCGCCCGGACTGCTGAACCGGGCGACCGTCGGACTGTTCAACGAACTCTGGTACCGCACCTCGCCCCGCGCGGGCACCGGCCGGCTCCAGCGGCTCACCGCCTTCTTCCACCCCCTGGACGGGGTGCCGCACTGGAACCGGGTCTACGGCCGCGACGGCTTCGTCCAGTACCAGTTCGTGGTCGGGCACGGGCAGGAGGAGACCCTGCGCCGGATCGTCCGGCGGATCGCGCGGCGCGGCTGCCCCTCCTTCCTCGCCGTCCTCAAACGGTTCGGCGAGGGCGACCCCGGCTGGCTGTCGTTCCCGGTGCCAGGCTGGACCCTGGCACTGGACGTCCCGGCGGGCCTGCCGGGGCTCGGGGCCTTCCTCGACGAACTGGACGAGGAGGTGGTGGGCGCGGGCGGCCGGGTCTACCTCGCCAAGGACTCCCGGCTGCGGCCGGAGGTGCTGGCGGCCATGTACCCGCGGCTCGACGACTTCCGCGCGCTCCGCGCCCGTACCGGCGCCGACCGGGTCTTCACCTCCGACCTGTCCCGCCGCCTCGCCCTCTGAACCCGGCTCCCCCGGCTCCCCCGCCTCGCCCTCCGGCCCTCCCCCCGCCTCCGGCCCCGGCTCGCCCGGCCCCCGCCCCTCTGAAGGAGCACCCGTGAAAGACGCCTTCGGCGCCCCGCAGTCCCTGCTCGTCCTCGGCGGTACGTCGGAGATCGGGCTGGCCGTCGCCCGGCGGCTGATCGCCCGCCGCACCCGGACGGTCTGGCTGGCCGGCCGCCCCACGCCCGACCTGGACACGGCGGCCGACTCGCTGCGCGCGCTCGGCGCCGACGTCCGTACCGTCCCCTTCGACGCACTGGACCCGGCCGCGCACGAGGAGACCCTCGGCAAGGTGTTCGCGGAGGGCGACCTCGACCTGGTGCTGCTCGCCTTCGGAGTCCTGGGCGACCAGGCCAACGACGAGGGCGACCCGGCCGCCGCCGTACGCGTCGCACAGACCAACTACACCGGGGCGGTCTCCGCCGGGCTGGTCTGCGCGACCGCCCTCCAGAACCAGGGGCACGGCTCGCTGGTGGTGCTCTCGTCGGTCGCCGGGGAGCGCGCCCGCCGGACCAATTTCATCTACGGCTCCAGCAAGGCCGGACTGGACGCCTTCGCCCAGGGGCTCGGGGACGCGCTGCACGGCACGGGTGTGCATGTCATGGTCGTCCGGCCCGGCTTCGTCCGCAGCCGGATGACCGCGGGACTGCCGGACGCCCCCCTGGCGACCACGCCCGAGGCGGTCGCACTGGCCGTGGAGACGGGGCTGCGGCGCAGATCGGAGCTGGTGTGGGTGCCGGGGAAGCTCCGTCTGGTGATGTCGGCGCTGCGGCATGTCCCGCGCCCGGTCTTCCGCCGGCTGCCGCTGTGACTCCCGGGCTCGGTTCGCCCGGCGGCGGCGGGTCAGGACGTGGAGGCGGGCTCCACGTGGCCGCGGGGCCCGGCCTGCTGCGGTTCGTCCACGGGTGAGCCCTGCGCCGGGACCGAGCCGATCCCGCTGCCGAACGCGTACTCGCGCAACTGGCGCCAGACCCCGTCCTCGCCCTGCTCGTACAGCGAGAAGGAACCGCAGGTCCAGGACGCCTCGAAGGAGGCCAGCTCCTGGTGCGCCCGGTCCATCGCGGCCTCGTCGATGGCATGCGCCACGGTGACATGGGGGTGGTACGGGAACTGGAGCTCACGGGCGAGCGGGCCGGAGCCGCTCCTGACCCACTCCTGGAGCCGGGTGCAGGCGGCGGCGCCCTCGACGACCCGGACGAAGACGACCGGGGACACCGGACGGAACGTCCCCGTACCGGACAGCTTCATGGGGAACGGCAGGCCCACCGCCGCGACCTCGCGCAGATGCGCCTCGACCGCGGGGAGCGCGGACCGGTCGGCCACGGTGGGCGGGACGAGCGTCACATGGGTGGGAATGCAGTGCGCGACGGGGTCTCCGAAACCCGCACGGCGCTCCTGGAGCAGGCTGCCGTAGGGCTCCGGGACCGCGATCGAAACGCCGAGCGTTACGCTCCCCACGTCTTTCTCCCGTCCATGGTCGCGTCGTGACTGCTGCTGTCCCCCGCACCGGCCGGATCCACCGGCCGGGCCGTACTCTTCGTCTGCTTCGTACCGCTGTGCACGGTGGTTTCCGCCGCCAGTGTGGCCGGTGGGCGGCGGATGTGACCAGAGACGCAGAACACACCGCCAATTGGGCCGAACGGCTCCCGGAAACGGTACGCACCTGCTCGGCCCGGCGGCCCCGCCGCCCGCCTCCGGCCGCGGCCGCACCCTCCCCGGGGCCGGTCCGGAAAGGTCCCGGCCCCCGGGGAGCGCCGCCGTCGGCGCCCGTCAGTGCTTCGCGGGCAGGAAACCGATCCGGTCGTACGCGGTCGCCAGCGACTCGGCGGCGACCGCCCGCGCCTTCTCCGCGCCCTTGGCGAGGATCGCGTCCAGCGTCTCCGGATCGTCCAGATATGCCTGGGTACGCTCCCGGAAGGGCGTGACGAAGTCCACGACGATCTCGGCGAGGTCGGTCTTCAGGGCCCCGTACATCCGGCCCTCGTACTCCTTCACCAGCTCGGGGACCGACCGGTCGGTGAGGGTGGCGTAGATGGTCAGCAGATTGCTGATGCCGGCCTTCTCGACGGGGTCGAAGTCGATGACCGTCCCGGTGTCGGTGACCGCGCTGCGGATCTTCTTCGCGGTGGTCTTCGGCTCGTCGAGCAGATTGACCAGACCCTTGGGCGTCGAGGCCGACTTGCTCATCTTGCTGGTGGGGTCCTGGAGGTCGTAGATCTTGGCGACCTCCTTGACGATATGCGGCGCGGGGACGGTGAACGTCTCACCGAAGCGGGCGTTGAAGCGCTCGGCGAGATCGCGGGTCAGCTCGATGTGCTGCCGCTGGTCCTCGCCGACCGGAACGGCCTCGGCCTGGTAGAGGAGGATGTCCGCGACCTGGAGGATCGGGTACGTGAACAGGCCGACCGTGGCCCGGTCGGCCCCCTGCTTGGCCGACTTGTCCTTGAACTGGGTCATCCGGGACGCCTCGCCGAAACCGGTCAGGCAGTTCATCACCCAGCCGAGCTGGGCGTGCTCCGGGACATGGCTCTGCACGAAGAGGGTGCAGCGGTCGGGGTCCAGGCCGGACGCCAGCAACTGGGCGACGGCGAGCCGGGTATTCGCCCGCAGCTCGGCCGGGTCCTGCGGGACCGTGATCGCATGCAGGTCGACGACCATGTAGAAGGCGTCGTGGGTCTCTTGCAGCGCCACGTACTGGCGGATCGCCCCGAGGTAGTTCCCGAGGTGGAACGAGCCTGCGGTGGGCTGGATCCCGGACAGGGCGCGAGGTCGGACGGATGCCATGTCGCTCATTCTCTCAGGTGTGGAACCGATCTCCGGCCGCCGGTGTATGAAAGATGTGACCGTACGGGAGGGGGGACGGACCGCCGTCGGAAGCGACGACCGGTCCGCGTCCGGAGGCCGGGTGCCCGCGAGCGCGGGAGGGGACGCGGCCGGGGTGGACGCGGCCGCGGTGATCGCCCGGGTGCGCGCCGGAGAGCCGGAGGCGTACGCGGAGCTGGTCCGCGCCCATACGCAGGTCGCGCTGCGCGCGGCGGTGGCCTTCGGCGCGGGGGCGGACGCGGAGGATGTGGTGCAGAGCGCGTTCCTCAAGGCATATCAGTCGCTGGACGGCTTCCGGCCGGGTGCCGGGTTCCGCCCGTGGCTGCTGCGGATCGTGGTGAATGAGACGAGGAACACCCTGCGCGCGGCCGGGCGGCGGCAGGCGCTCGCGGGGCGGGAGGCGCTGCTGCTGGACCCCTGGACGGCGATACCGGAATCGGCGGATCCGGCGGTGGCCGTGGAGTCGGTGGAGCGGCGGGCGGAGCTGGCGGCGGCCCTCGGCGAGCTGAGCCGGGAGCAGCGGCAGGTGGTGACGTACCGCTATCTGCTGGAGATGGACGAGGCGGAGACGGCGGAGGCGCTGGGCTGGCCGCGGGGGACGGTGAAGTCCCGGCTGAGCCGGGCGCTGGCAAAGCTGGGGCGGCTGATAGGAGCGGCGGAGAAGGGCGGAGGGAGGTGAGAGAGATGCCGGAGGACGCGGGCGACGGGCCGTCGGGCGAGCAGGGGCGCAGGACGCCGGGCGGGCCTGACGACGCGCGGAAGAACCGACGGGAGGGCCGACAGGGGGACGGGTCGTCGGGCGGCCAGGGGTCCGGAGCGCCGGGCGAGGCCGGGCGCGAGCCGGGGCCCGGGGCGTCGGGAGGCAGGCCGGGGCAGGGGCTGCCGGGTGGGCCGGAGAGCGGGCTGGAGCTGCTGCTGGAGGCCGAGCTGCGGGCGCTGGGGCGGGCGATCAGGGTTCCCGAGGTCGACGGGGAGACGATGGCCGAGCGGGTGGTGGCAAACCTGCTCGCCGGAGGGGTGCCCGCCCCTTCCCCGGCACCCGCGCCGCCGGGCCGGGCCGAGCGGGTGCGGCACCGGCTGCGGCGGCACCGGCGCGCGCTGGCGCTCACGCTCTCCGGGGTGCTGGTGGCCCTGGCGCTCACCCCGCCGGTGCGGGCATCGGTGGTGGAGTGGGCGGACCGGTTCGACTTCGGCGGCATAGATGTGCGGTACGACCCCGAGGGCCGGTCGCCGGATCCGGGGCAGCCGGGGCGGAGCCCGGCGGTCCCCGGGTGCGGGGAGCCGCTGGCGCGCGCCGAGGCGGAGGCACGGGCCGGGTTCGGGGCACTGGTGCCGAAGTCGCTGGGCGCCCCGGACGCGTACTCGGTGACCGTGGGCGCGGAGAGCCGTCGGGTGCTGACGCTCTGCTGGAGCGGGAAGGCCGGGCGGGTGACCCGGCTGGACCAGTTCCCGGCCCGGCTGGACCCGGGTTTCATCAAGACGAGCGCCGAACAGCCGGAGTGGGTGCGGGTCGGCTCCGCCGGGACCGGGACCGGGACCGGGACCGGGGACGGTGGGACGGGGCTCTGGTTCGCCCGTCCCCATCTGCTGCGGTTCGTTCTGCTCGACCGGGAGAGCACCCGGTGGGAGGAGCGGCGCAGGACCGCGGGCCCGACGCTGCTCTGGATGTCGCCGGACGGGCGGACGACGCTCCGGCTGGAGGGGGTGGACGCGCTGGGCCGGGCCCTGGCGGTCGCGGAGTCCGTACCGGCACGACGGCCCTGAGGCTTGTCACCGCCCACCGGTCCCTCAGCCCACCAGTCCCTTCAGCCCGCCGGTCCCGTCGGCCCGTCCGCCCCGGCCCTCCCCGTTCTCCCGTCCTCCTTTTCTCCCCTTCCCCGCCGTCTCTCCCTCCCCGCCCTCTCCCCTTCCGCTCCGTGGCTCCGTGGCTCCGTGGCTCCGTGGCTCCTGGAGACCGGCCGGAATTTCTGCCCGGAGAGTGGAACGGATCGGCGGCGGGCGGTGTATCAGAGTCGACAGTCGGGGCGGAGGAGATGCTCCGGCGGAGCTTCTGGGGGAGATATGGAAGCACTCCGAAAGGCACGGCGGATCGCCGTGCTGCTGACCGTGCTGGCGCTGGGGCTGGTGCTCGCCCCGGCGGCGGTGGCGGGCGGACCGACCAGCGTCATGATCATCGAGCATCCGCAGGGCCGGGCGGTGGCCCTCCGGATGGAGAGCACGGAGTACCGGGACCTGGAGAAGCTGATGTCGGCGGGCTCGGTGCCTCAGGGCGGCGGGGAGCCGCCGGCCGGGGTCGATCCGGACCAGTCGTCGCGCGCGTCGGTGCGGATGACCTGGTTCCTGCACGATGTGCTGGCCTGGCGGACGGACCAGGTCTACTTCGGCAAGGCCCCGAAGGACGTCTGGATCAACAGCAGGGTCAACGGGAACGAGACGGCGTCCGCCTCCGGCGGCCCGGGGACCGGGGACAACTGGCTGAGCAGCGAGGGCGTCTGGCATCGCCCGGCGGACGGACCGGGGCTGCGGAAGCTGTTGCGCACGCTGGGGCTGGGCCCGGACAGCGGGGCGGCCGCGGCGGCGGACCGGGCGCCGGTCCCGGCGGATCCGCCGGTGGCCGCGGTCGCCCCGTCCGCCGCACTGACCGCGGCCTCCCCGCCGTCGCCGGGCATCGGGGAGAACTGGTGGTGGTCGCTGCCGGGTCTGGTGGCGGGTACGGCGATCGCCCTGCTGCTGCGGTCGGCGATAGCGCGCTCACAGTCGGCCCTGCCGGGCGGGCTGCCGGGCCGCCGGGGGCCGGAGCGGGAGTGATAAGCCGCGGCGGCCGCCCGGCGCAGGGGAGCGGGCGGCCGCCGCCCCGGCAGGACCGCCCCGCCCCGGCGGGACCGGCCCGGCTGGGCGGGACCGGCCCGGCTGGGCGGGACCGGCCCGGCCGGGCGGGACCGGCCCGGCCGGGCGGGACCGGCCCGGCCGGGGCAAGCCGGACCGGGGCAGGACCCGGCCCGGCCCGGCCGGATCAGACGGTCAGGCCCGGAGCCGGGTAGGCGGCCATCAGCTCCGCGACCTCGGCCCGGATCGCGGTGAGCGCGGGCTCGTCCTCGGCGCGGGCGGCGGTCACCCCCCGGTCGATCCAGTCGGCGACCGTCGTCATATGACCGGTGCCCAGGCCGCGGGAGGTGAGGGAAGGAGTGCCGATGCGGATCCCGGAGGGGTCGAAGGGCTTCCTCGGGTCGAAGGGAACGGTGTTGTAGTTGACGACGATCCCCGCCCGGTCGAGGGCTTTGGCGGCGATCTTCCCGGAAACGTCCCGGCCGGTCAGGTCCAGCAGGATCAGATGGTTGTCGGTACCGCCGGAGACCAGGTCGAAGCCCCGGTCCAGCAGGGCATCGGCGAGGGCCCGGGCATTGGCGACGACGGCATGGGCGTACTCACGGAAGGAGGGCTGGGCGGCCTCGTGGAGGGCGACCGCGATCGCCGCGGTGGTCTGGTTGTGCGGGCCGCCCTGGAGGCCGGGGAAGACCGCGCGGTCGAGGGCCCTGGCATGCTCCTCGCGGGACATCAGCATCGCCCCGCGGGGGCCCCGGAGGGTCTTGTGGGTCGTCGTCGAGATCACATCGGCGTGGGGCACGGGCGAGGGGTGCGCGCCGCCCGCGATCAGCCCGGCGATATGGGCGACATCGGCCACCAGCAGCGCACCCGCCTCGCGGGCGATCTCGGCGAAGGCCGCGAAGTCGATGGTCCGCGGCAGGGCCGTGCCCCCGCAGAAGATCAGCTTCGGGCGCTCCTTGAGGGCCAGTTCACGGACCTCGTCGTAGTCGACCAGACCGGTGTCCCGGCGGACCCCGTACTGGACTCCGCGGAACCAGGTCCCGGTGGCGGAGACGCCCCAGCCGTGGGTGAGATGGCCGCCCATCGGCAGGGCCATGCCCATCACCGTGTCGCCGGGCTCGGCGAAGGCGAGATAGACGGCGAGATTCGCCGGGGAGCCGGAGTAGGGCTGGACATTGGCGTGCTCGACACCGAAGACGGCCTTGGCCCGGGCCACGGCCAGCCGCTCCACCCGGTCGACGATCTGCTGGCCCTCGTAGTAGCGGCGGCCGGGATAGCCCTCGCTGTACTTGTTCTGGAGGACGGTGCCGCAGGCTTCGAGCACCGCGCCGGAGACATAGTTCTCGCTGGGAATCATCCGCAGGGTGGCGGCCTGGAGCAGTTCCTCGTCGGCGACGAGTCCGGCGAGTTCCGGATCGGCGGCGGTCAGGGCGGGATGGGGCAGGGGAAGGTTCATGGTGTCCTCCGGGCTCACGAGTGGTCCGGGGTACCCAGGCGGTCGGCACCCTCGTGATGCTCCTGCGCGCTCGGCTCCCTCGGGGTGATCTCCCCGTACGCCAGTCGCCGCGCGTACCGCCACCCTATGCCGACGGGCCGGAGAACGGGGTGCGGCGGGACACCGCCGCGGGACGCACGGGGCGGAAGGTTTCCCGGGGCGACCGGCGAGTGACCATAGAAGAAGGGGTGGCGATCCCACCCGCCACCGGATGTACCCGATGTCCGGATGTACTGTCCGCCCGGCTCGCCAGGAGAACGGAGATCCCGTGACTGCTTCGGAGACCGCCATCGCCACCGCGGAGGCGTACAGCGCACACAACTACCACCCCCTTCCCGTCGTCGTGGCGACCGCTGAGGGCGTCTGGCTGACCGATGTGGAGGGCCGCCGCTATCTGGACCTGCTCGCCGGGTACTCGGCGCTCAACTTCGGCCACGGCAACCCCCGGCTGATCGGCGCGGCCAAGGCCCAGCTCGACCGGGTCACCCTCACCTCCCGGGCCTTCCACCACGACCGGTTCGCCGACTTCTGCACCGGTCTTGCCGAGCTGTGCGGCATGGAGATGGTCCTCCCGATGAACACCGGGGCGGAGGCCGTGGAGACCGCGGTGAAGACGGCCCGCAAATGGGGCTACCGGGTCAAGGGCGTCCCGGACAACAGGGCGAAGATCGTCGTCGCCGCGGACAACTTCCACGGCCGGACGACCACGGTGATCAGCTTCTCCACGGATCCCGAGGCACGGGCGGACTACGGCCCCTACACGCCCGGCTTCGAGATCGTGCCCTACGGCGACGCGACCGCCCTGGAGAACGCCCTCACGGAGAACACCGTCGCCGTGCTGCTGGAGCCCATCCAGGGCGAGGCGGGGGTGCTGGTCCCGCCGCCGGGCTATCTGCCCGCGGTCCGGCGGCTCACCCGCGAACGGAACGTGCTGTTCATCGCCGACGAGATCCAGTCCGGGCTGGGCCGCACCGGCCGGACCTTCGCCTGTGAGCACGAGGACGTCGTCCCCGATATGTACATCCTCGGCAAGGCGCTCGGCGGCGGTGTCGTCCCGGTGTCCGCCGTGGTCTCCTCGCGCGAGGTCCTCGGGGTGTTCCGCCCCGGCGAGCACGGTTCGACCTTCGGCGGCAATCCGCTGGCCTGCGCGGTGGCGCTGGAGGTGATCGCCATGCTGCGTACCGGCGAGTACCAGCAGCGCGCCGCCGAACTGGGCGAGCACCTCCATCACGAACTGGGGCTGCTCTCGGGCGCCGGCGCGGTGGAGTCGGTGCGCGGCCGCGGTCTCTGGGCGGGTGTCGACATCGACCCGGCCCACGGCAGCGGCCGGCGGATCTCGGAGAAGCTGATGGAGCGCGGGGTACTGGTGAAGGACACCCACGGTTCGACGATCCGGATCGCCCCGCCCCTGGTGATCTCCAAGGAGGACCTCGACTGGGGACTCGACCAGCTGCGGTCGGTGCTCGGCCACTGATACCCCCGCGGGGCCGGCCCGTCCGGCGCGGTCGAGCGCCGCGGACCGTCCCTGCCCGGTGGCCCGTTCTCCGCCGAACGCGGTCGGCGGAGAACGGGGACCGTGGAGCACCCGGTCCCGCTCCGGTCGACGGGTGACCGGACCGGGAACCGGAGGTGCTCCCCGGGCGAACAGTGGAGATCCGTTCGGGAAATAGTCTACGGGCTATACAGGGGCCCGACTTGACCTTTCGTGCACAGATCGTTGACCTTCCGTGCAGCGGCGGCGGGCCCGGCCCGGGTGCCGGGCGGCAGCTCACCGGCGGCCCGGCGGCGGCTCGCGGGCGGCCCGGCGCGGGGCAGTAAAGAACCCGGCGGCGCAGGGTCAGGGACTGCGCCGCCGGGCTGATCAGTGGATCTCTTCAGTTGTGGTGCGGAGGAAGGTCACTCAGCAGGGGCCGAGGTCCTCCCAGGGACCCCACTGGCTGGTCCCGGGCTCGTCGCCCTTCGTCCACCACTTGGACTTCCACTTCTTGCTGTTGTGGGAGACCTGCGAACCGGCCGGGTACTCGGTGTTCCGGTCCCACGCCGGCAGGACGCAGGGGTTGCCGGTCGTGCCGTTGGACCCGTTGGACCCGTTCGTGGTGCCGTTGGAACCGTTGGTCGTTCCGTTGGACCCGTTGGTGGTTCCGTTGGTGGTGCCGCTGGTGGTACCGGTGCCCGGGTCGACGATCGTCGTGCCGCGGGCCAGGTCGGCGGCGATGGCGTAGGTCTTGCCGCCGAAGGTGACGGTCCAGTTGGACGGCGTCGAGGTCGGCAGGTAGTAGACGAAGTCCAGCTCGACCGAGGCGCCCGGGGCCACCGTCTGCCAGGCCGGAAGCTTCAGCGCGACCCGGTGGAAGTCACCCTTCAGGCCGCCCACGTTGTTGCCCGTGTGGTCGCTGGTGACGATCCGGGAGTTGAAGCCGGACTGGTCCTTGGCATTGCCCGGCGCGGAGGTCGCATAGTCGAACTGGAACTCCGTACCGCCGGGCAGTGTGGCGGTGGTGTTGTTGGTGATCTTCAGCTTGGGGCTCATCGGGTAGTTGTTGTCCCCGAGCTGGAAGCCGCCGAACTCGACACCGAGGTTGATCGCCTCGGTGGGCATCGTGATGTTGGCCTTCTTCACCCCGTACGGAGTGGCCGCCTTGTACTTGTTGTACATCAGCGTGATCAGCGACGAGCCGGGCTCGTACTGGTTCTTGGCGGCGTTGAAGTCGTAGTCGCCGGCCAGCTCCCAGATCATCGTGCCGCCGAGGCCCTTGTTGACGACGTAGTCGGCCTTGGCGATGGTCGACGTCTCGTCCTCGGTGGAGATGAAGACCTTCTTCTGGGCGTTCCACAGCCACGGCGCGACCAGGGTCGAGTCGTACTTGCGGACGTAGGTGCCGGTCAGCGTGGTGTTCGCGGGCAGGCCGAACTTGGGCAGGTAGTCGGGGACGATCCCCTTCTCCAGGTTCTTGGCGTGCCACATCGGGTTGAAGCCCGCCGGGGCCTCCTGCCCGTTGGTGTCCTTGTCGTGCCAGATGTTGTCGATGCCGACGGCACCGTCACCGCACTTGGTCAGACCGGAGCCGGGCGGGCAGGTGTTCGCGACCGACTTGCCCCAGAGTCCGTCCGTACCGCCCTGGACGTTCTTCCAGCCGCGGGTGTAGGTCGGCACACCGATGTTGATCCGGCCGGCCGGCATCGAACCACGGAAGTAGTGGTAGGCCCAGTCGGTGTTGAGGTAGCCGATCCCGCCGTACTGGGCGGCACCGTAGACCGGCGCCAGCTCGGTGTCCTTGCCGTCGTCGTAGAGCGCGGCGTTCGGGCCGACGTGCTCGTTCCACGTGCCGTGCAGGTCGTACGACATGATGTTGACGTAGTCGAGGTACTTCGCGGTC
Source organism: Streptomyces sp. NPDC003691 (assembly GCF_053981115.1). Lineage (NCBI taxonomy): Bacteria > Bacillati > Actinomycetota > Actinomycetes > Kitasatosporales > Streptomycetaceae > Streptomyces > Streptomyces sp. NPDC003691. The sequence continues at coordinate 27,312 of NZ_JBSFNQ010000078.1, forward strand.
TCGTACGTCTCCATACCGCGCAGCAGGTAGCCGGAGGACGGCGCGGCGATGGTCAGCAGGTAGTGCTTGCCGTCCGCGGCGCTGGCCCGGTCGAGCTTCTCGCGCAGGGTCTTCATCAGCACGCTGTAGCTCTTGTTGAGCCCGGCGCGGCGCGCGTTGGCCACGGTCCAGTCGGCCGGGTTGCCGGCGTTGGTCATCGACGTCGGGTACTCGTAGTCGATGTCGACGCCGTTGAAGCCGTACTGGCGGATGAACTCGACGGCGGAGTCGGCGAAGGTGTTGATCCCCGCCGTGTTCACGGTGCCGTCGGCGTTGGTGGTGGTCTTGTAGAAGCCACCGCTGTCCGTCCAGCCGCCGACCGAGATCAGCGTCTTGACGTCGGGGTGGAGCTTCTTGAACTTGTTGAGCAGGTTGAAGTGGCCCTTGTAGGGCAGCGCCGGGTCCATCTCGGCACCGGCCACACCCGGCCAGGTCATCCCGGTGTTGGGGTTCGTCGGTCCGGCGGCGCCAACGGTGATCTTGTTGGCGGCGTCGATACCGGCGAAGGCGTAGTTGATGTGGGTGATCTTGTCCCACGGGATGTTGTTGGCCAGGTAGGCAGGCCTGCCGTCCTGACCGGTACGCCAGTTGGCGAAGTAGCCGATGATGCGGCGCTGGTGGTCGGCGCCCATCTTCTCGCGTCCCGCGGTGTCGTACACCGTGCAGTACGGGACGTTCACGCCGGGCGTCGAGTAGAGCCCTTCAGGGCGACAGTTCTCCTGTGAGGCGGCCTGGGACACGCCTGGCGACAGCGTGGTCGCCAGCAGCGCGCCGACGGCGGCGGCACCTGCGGCGAACAGCGTCGCTCTCGCTCGTCGAGGGGACAGCACGTTCGGATCCTCCTGGTGGGGGGCCCGCATCCCCTCCGGGGGACGCAGGGTGTTCGGCCTTGCACAACACGCATGGGGGGTGGGCACGTTGGCCCTGGCAGCGCGCAGGCTCCAGGGCCGGATCCGTAGAGGTGAACGAGACATTAAGAGGACTAGACCAACCCGTCAATAGGTCTGGACCTTTACTCCGTGATTCCCACCTCTTTGCCAAACGGCGGCATTTGACCGCCTCAGGTGCTCTGACCGGCCACGGACCCGAAGCGGAACCGGTTCGGCCGGAATCCGCCGCAGGGTGCCGATGAAAGAACTTTCACCTCCGCCGCCCCTTTCTGAAACGAGACGAGACGATCCGTCTTGCCATCTGCGGGAGAGCAGCGTACTGTCGTCACCAACGAAGCGAGACGAACCGTCTCGACTCCGGAAGCACCGCCCCGACCTGCGAAGGAGCCCTCTGTGACCACTTCCCCCGACCGCGTCTGGTTCATCACCGGTGCCGGCCGCGGCCTGGGCCGGGCCTTCACCGAGGCGGCCCTTGCCGCGGGCGACCGGGTCACCGCCGTCGCCCGCGATATCTCCCCCCTGGAGGAGTTGGCCGAGAAGTACGGCCGCGAGCGGCTCCTCACCCTCTCCCTGGACGTCACCGACCGCGCCGCCGTGGTGGCGGCGGTCGACCGGGCGGTGGCCCATTTCGACCGCCTCGACGTCGTCGTCAACAACGCGGGCTATCTCGCGATGGGCATGGTCGAGGAGTTCACCGAGGAGCAGGCCCGGGCCCAGCTGGAGACCAACTTCTTCGGAGCCCTCTGGGTCAGCCAGGCGGTACTCCCCCATCTGCGGGCCCGCCGCAGCGGCCATATCCTCCAGGTCTCCAGCATCGGTGCCCTCAGCGGCTTCCCCACGACCGGCCTGTACAGCGCGAGCAAATTCGCGCTGGAAGGCATGAGCGAAGCCCTCGCCGCCGAGGCGGCGCGGTTCGGCGTCAAGGTCACGATCGTCCAGCCGGGCGGCTACTGGACCGGTCTCTACACCAAGGGCATGGCCATGACGGAGCCGCTGGACGTCTACGGGGAGCTGCGCACCGAACTCCAGGAGCAGTTCGCCGAGTCCTCCCGCGACAGCCTTCCCGAACTCGCCGCGGAGGCCGTTCTCAAGCTGGTCGCCTCCGACGACCCGCCGCTCCGCCTGCTGCTGGGCAGCCTGGCCTTCGATGTCGCGATGAGCACCACGGAGGCGCGCCTGACGGCCTGGCGCGCCTGGGAGGACACCAGCCGCGCGGCGGAGGACGCCGTACCGGCGCCGGCGGGCTTCGGCGAGTAGCCCCCGGCCGCGGCCGGGTGGCCGGATTCAGAGGGCGGGTACGCGGGTTCCCCGGGCGGGTGCCCGGGCCTCATACCCGCCCTTCGGCACCTCGTACGACGGACCCCGGGTCCGGCACCGTCACGGTGCCGGACCCGGGGTCCGTTGCGATGGGGAAGGCTCAGATCAGGCCGAGGGCGCGGACCGCGTCGCGCTCCTCCGCCAGCTCCTGCACCGAGGCGTCGATCCGGCCGCGGGAGAACTCGTTGATCTCCAGGCCCTGGACGATCTCGTAGCGGCCGTCCTTGGTGGTGACGGGGAAGGAGGAGATCAGGCCCTCCGGAACGCCGTAGGAGCCGTCGGACGGGATGCCCATGGAGGTCCAGTCGCCGTCGGCGGTGCCGTTCACCCAGGTGTGGACGTGGTCGATGGCCGCGTTCGCCGCCGATGCCGCGGAGGAGGCGCCACGGGCCTCGATGATCGCCGCACCGCGCTTGGCGACGGTCGGAATGAAGGTGTCGGCCAGCCACGCCTCGTCGTTGACGACCTCGGCGGCGTTCTTGCCCGCGATCTCCGCGTGGAAGATGTCGGGGTACTGGGTCGCCGAGTGGTTGCCCCAGATCGTCAGGCGCTTGATGTCGGAGACCGGGGCGCCGGTCTTCGCCGCCAGCTGGGAGATCGCGCGGTTGTGGTCGAGGCGGGTCATCGCGGTGAAGCGCTCGGCCGGTACGTCCGGCGCGGCGGCCTGGGCGATCAGCGCATTGGTGTTCGCCGGGTTACCGACCACGAGGACCTTGATGTCGTCCGCGGCGTGGTCGTTGATCGCCCGGCCCTGCGGCTTGAAGATGCCGCCGTTGGCCTCCAGCAGGTCACCGCGCTCCATGCCCTTGGTCCGGGGGCGGGCGCCGACCAGCAGCGCGACGTTCGCACCGTCGAAGGCGACGTTCGGGTCGTCGGTGATGTCGATGCCGCGCAGCAGCGGGAACGCGCAGTCGTCCAGCTCCATGGCGGTGCCCTGGGCGGCGCCGAGGGCCGGGGTGATCTCAAGAAGGCGCAGCTTGACCGGCACGTCCGGGCCGAGCAGGTGGCCGGAGGCGATGCGGAACAGCAGCGCGTAGCCGATCTGGCCGGCCGCGCCGGTCACGGTGACGTTGACGGGAGTGCGGGTCATGGCGATCTCCGTAAGACATCTGGCGGTGGGGGTCCGTGCCCCCGGGTCGGATGCCGCTCCGGCACCGCGGTCCGGGATCGCGGGGTCCGCCGGACCGGGGTCCGCCGGGGCCGCTCTCACGAATCTTGATGTGAAGAGACATCTCCGCGGTCAGGCTATCCGACCCGTGCCGCCGCGGTCCGCCAGCCCCTCGTTGCCTTGCTCACTCGGGGCGCCCCGGGGCGCGGGGACCGCCTGTTCCCGCGCCGTGCGCGGCCCGGAGCGCCGGGGCCGGGGCGGGCGTCACTGGACGACGGTGCAGGCCGTGGTCCCGTTCGTCAGCTCGGCGCACGCCTTGGCGTCCGAGCCCTTCACCGCCGCCGTCATGGGCGTGTAGGCGTCGCTCTTGCCGTTGACCGTGCCGGTCTGTTTGCCCTTGCCCCCGACGCTGATGTGGACGGAGTCGCCGGTGGACGCGTCCACCAGCCGGGCCCAGGCCGCCTGGCAGACCTGGCTGAACCGGACCTCGATCCGGGCCTTGCCGACCGTCGCCTGGGACACCGTGCGCGCGAAGTCGCCGCCGCAGCCCATCTCCTCGGGGTTCTTGCCGGTGCACGCGGCGCCCGTGCACTCGACGCCCTCCGGGGGCAGCGGCACACCGGGGGACGCGCTCCCGGAGGGGGTGGGGGGCACCTTGGCCACGGGCTCGGTACGGTCCCGGTCGCCGCCGGTCCCGCCCCCCGTGACCCCGAGATCGGCGGCGAAGACGGCCCCGAGGATCAGGACCAGGGCGCCCGCGACACCGGCCAGGAAGAGCAGGATCCGCCGCTTGTCCACACCGGACGCGCGCGGTGCGGGGCCGGGGGCCCGGGTGGGGGCCCCGGCTGCGGTCGGGGTCGTGGCCGCGGTCGCGCTCGGGGCCGGGGTCGGCGGGGGTCCTCCGGCCGCCGCGGCCTCGGCGGCTTCGGCGGCCCGCCTGGCCCGCCGGGCGGCCGCACGGCCGCCGCCCTCCGGGACGTACGCGCCCCGCGGCGGGGTGGCCGGACCGCCGTCGTCGACCAGGACGGCGTTCCAGGCGGACGGTCCGGAGTCCGGGCCGCCCGCACCGGAGAGCGCGTCCGCGGCGGAGCCCCCGGCGGCCGGCGGGGAGGACATATCGGCGTCCGCCGTCGCGGGACCCACCGCTTCGGGGCCGGACGAACCCGGTCCCAGAAGCTCCGGGCCGAACGGATCGGCGGCGGGCGCACCGGAGCAGAGCGGATCCCGGCCGGACGGCTCGGAGCCGGTGGCGGCGCCGGGGGCGGCGGGCTCCGGTGCCGGTTTGGGCTTCGGTACGGAGGCCCACTCCCGGGTGCGCGCCACCCGCAGCTGCTCCGTGGCGCGGTCCCGGCCCGCCTCCAGCCGGTACCAGGCCGTCTCGGCACGTGAACGCAGGGCGGTCAGTCCGTGGATACCGGTTCCGGTCCGCTCCGCGAGCGCGGCGATCGCCCGCTGCGGCGGCAGGATCCGCGCGTCGAGATACCGCTCCCACGATGTGACACCGAAGCCGGTCGCCACCGAGAGCCCGGCGATGTCGAGCCCGCTGCCGTCGACGATCCGGCGCAGTTGCTCGGTGAGCTCCCGGATGTCCGGGTCGAGCCCTTCCGGCAGTGCCTTCCACTGAGGCAATGTCCTACCCCCCTACGTCTCCCGGACATCCGCCCGGTCACGGACCGGAGCGAGCGGCGGCTCGCCCGCGGCGACGACGCGGCTCCCCGATACCGCGTGTGCGTCCTCCGGTCCGACGCCCCAGTCTCCCATCCCGGACCGACGATCACACCGCGGTGGAACGGTCACGTCCATGCCACGGATCACAACGGCCCCGGCGGCCGGACGCCGCGGCGCCCGCCGCCCCCGGTCCGGGGGTGGCGGGCGCCGTAGGTCTCCGGTCCCGGCGGTCAGCCGGCGGCGGCTCGGATCACTTGGTCTCGCGGCCGACGAGGAAGTGGACGAAGTCCTCCAGGAAGGGGACCTGGAGCCAGGGTTCGGGCTGGATCATCAGGGCGAGCAGCGAGATCACCGTGCCCAGTACGCCGTAGGTGACCATGTCCGTGAAGCGGGACCGTACGGCCAGCATGCCGACCGAGGGGATGGTCCGCCGCATCACGGCGGCCGCGATCAGGGAGAGGCCGATCAGCAGGGTGCCGACCCGGGCCGCCTCGTCGAACGGATCCGTGCCGACGATCAGCAGGCCCAGCCCGACGAGACCGAGCACGGTGAGCAGCGGCCACTGCCGGGCCGGTGCGGGGGCATCGCCCGGGGCGGCCCGGCCGCCGCCCTCCGGCCGGGCGGTATCGGTGGTCAGGGCGGGCGGACGCCGGGACGAACCCGTGCCGGAGCCGGTGCTGTCGCCACCGGCGGCCGTACCGTCCCCGCCGGTGTCCGCGCCGGTATCCGCGTCTGTATCCGCGTCGGCGGCCCCGTCGGCATCCCCGTCGGGTACGGAGCCGGAGCCGTTCCGGGCCCCGCCCTCGTCCGCCGAGCCGCCCGCGTCCACGGAGCGGTCCTTGTCCGCGGAGCCGTCCGATTCCTCACGTTCCTGACGCCCGGTCCCGGAGCCGTCCCCGGCCGCGGAACCGGCCCGTTCCCCGGCCTCCGGGGCCGTACCGGCGTCCGTATCCGTACCGGCGTCCGTATCCGTATCAGCGTCCGCATCGGCCGCGATCCCGGCTTCGGCGGCGGCTTCAGCGGCGGCATCGGTTTCGGCAGGGGATCCGCTACGGGTTCCCGTACCCGCCCCGGCGGCGGTCTCCGCTCCGTCCCCGGCCGCGGGCCGTCCCGCCCCGGGCGCGTCCCCGGAGCCGTCCCCCGCCGCGGGACCGGCCGACGGCGGCCGGTCGCCGCCGGTGCCCGCCGCGCCCGTCTCCCGGTCGTCGTTCGTCCGTACGGCCATGGCCGGTCTCCTCCGTAGCTCCGCTCAGTTCCCCGCGCCGGCCGCGCGCTCCGCCGCCTCGACGACGTTCACCAGCAGCTGTGCGCGGGTCATCGGGCCGACGCCTCCCGGGTTCGGGGCCACCCAGCCCGCGACCTCGGCGACCCCGGGGTGCACATCTCCGACGATCTTGCCGTTCTCGTCCCGGCTGACACCGACGTCGAGCACCACGGCGCCCGGCTTCAGGTCCTCCGGCTTGATGAGGTGCGGCACTCCGGCGGCGGCGACGACGATGTCCGCCTGCTTCAGATGCGCGGACAGGTCACGGGTGCCGGTGTGGCACTGCGTCACCGTCGCGTTCTCCGACTTGCGGGTGAGCACCAGCGGCATCGGCCGCCCGATGGTGATGCCGCGGCCGACGACGACCACGTTCGCCCCGTTGATCTCCACACCGTGGCGGCGCAGCAGCTGGACGATGCCGTACGGGGTGCAGGGCAGCGGCCCGGGTACCCCGAGCACCAGCCGGCCGAGGCTCATCGGGTGCAGGCCGTCCGCGTCCTTCGCCGGGTCCATCAGCTCCAGGACCCGGTTGGTGTCGATGCCCTTGGGAAGCGGGAGCTGGACGATGTAACCGGTGCACTCGGGGTTCTCGTTGAGTTCCCGGACCACCGCCTCGATCTCCTCCTGGGTGGCGGTGTCGGGCAGTTCGCGCTGGATGGACGCGATGCCGACCTGGGCGCAGTCGCGGTGCTTGCCGTTGACGTACCAGCGGCTGCCCGGGTCGTCACCGACGAGGAGGGTGCCGAGCCCCGGGACCACTCCCTTCTCCTTGAGCGCCGCCACGCGGGCGGTCAGTTCGGACTTGATCGCGGCTGCGGTGGCCTTGCCATCGAGAATCTGGGCGGTCATACCCCCATCCTCGCGGATGGACCCTGCCCGGTTCCAATTCCGGTCCGGAAAGCGGACGGGGACGGTACGGGCCGGGCCGGTACGGACCCGGGCCACCACCGGCCGGATATCCGTTCTGTCATGAAATGCCGATGTTGCTCTTACGCAACACTCGGCGCCGCAACTGGACAAGGCGGCGAACCGGACAGGACGATGATGTGGTTAACGTGTCGCGGCGGATCGGGGGGATCTCCGCAAGTCCACCCCTGTTCTCCTCCCGCAAGGACCGCGCCGTCCCCGCGTCTGTCAACGGAGGAATCGCGCCATGAGTTTCGGCGACCCCAACAATCCGTACGGCCAGCAGCCCGGCCAGGGCTACGGCCAGAACCCCGGATACGGTCAGAACCCCGGCTACGGCCAGCCCGCGGGCGGCCAGCCCGGTTACGGCTACCCGCCGCAGGACCAGCCACCCTACGGCCAGCCCCAGCAGCAGTACGGCTATCCCCAGCCCCCGACCAGCCCGGTCCAGCCCTACGGCGGCTACCCCGGGGACGCGGGCTACGGCGGCGGTATGCCCGAACTGGCGCACTGGGGGCTGCGCCTGGGCGGCTCGCTGATCGACGGGCTGATCGTCTTCGTGCCCTATACGGTCATCAGCTCCATCGGCACCATCACCAACTCGATGGTGATGGTCCTGGCGTCCGTCGTGGTGGCCTTCGGTCTGTTCA
>NZ_JBSFNQ010000079.1:0-34357 GCF_053981115.1 Streptomyces sp. NPDC003691
GTGGGTCCGCTGTCGCCGGAGGCCGCGCTGCGGCTGCTGGGGGAGCGGGGTGCGGCGGCGCGGGCGGGGTTCTCGGTGGGGGACGACGCGGCGGCCTGTGCGGAGATCTGCCGCCGTCTCGACGGGCTGCCGCTGGCCGTGGAGCTGGCCGCGGCCCGGCTCCGGGCGCTCACCCCCCGTCAGATCGCCGACCGTCTCGACGACCGTTTCCGTCTCCTCACCGGCGGCAGCCGTACCGCCCTGCCCCGCCAGCAGACCCTCCGCGCCGTCGTCGACTGGTCCTGGGACCTCCTCGACCACCACGAACGCACCACCCTCCGCCGCCTCTCCGTCTTCGCTGGAGGCTGCGATCTGACGGCCGCCGAAGCGGTCTGCGCCGCTCCGGCCCGCTCCGGCGCCGAGGCCGACCCGGGCCCCGGGCCCCGTACGGCCGACGCCGGTACGGACACCCGCGACACTCACCACACCCAAGCCGCTCCGGACACCCAAGCCGCTCCGGACACCCGCGAGGCTCCGGACACCCGTGACGCCCCGGACATCCTGGATGTCCTCGCCGCGCTGGTCGACAAGTCGCTCGTGGTCGCCGAACCGGGAGCGGACGGTTCCGCCATGCGCTACCGCCTCCTCGAAACCGTCGCCGAGTACGCCGCCGGGCGCCTCGACGCCGCCGGGGAACGCGCCGCGGTCGAACGGAGCCACCTCGTCCACTACCGGGAACTGGCCCGCGCCACCGATCCGCTGCTCCGTGGCTCCGGACAGCTGTCGGCGCTGCGACTGTTCGACCGCGAGTACGAGAACCTGCGGACCGCCTTCCGCCGCGCCGTCGCCGCCCGCGACGAGCAGGAGGCGCTCTGCCTGGTGATGTTCACGGCCTGGTACTGGCAGGTGAAGGACCTGCGGGCGGAGAGCCACCACTGGTCCGCCGCCGCCCGCGAACTGGGCCCCGACCCCTTCGCGGCGGACAGCGTCCCCGCCGCCCCGGTCTTCGAGCGGTTCACGGACGGCCCGCCGCCGCTGGCCCCCGAACTCCTCGCCGAGGCCCGCCGCTCCAACGAGCTGCTGCGCATGGTGACGCTCAACCGCGACTTCGATATGTGGACCTCGCCCGAGAACATGACGAGGCTGCGCCGGATCACCCGGGTCTACCGGTCCGGTCTGCCGCAGGTCTGCCGCTTCCCGGGCAATCTCTGGTTCTTCGCGGTCCTGCTCACCGGCGACGGCTCGAACGTCCCGGAGATGCTCGACACGCTCGTCCGGTCCTGCCGGGAGTACGGGTACGAATGGGAGCTGGCCGTCGCCGTCCAGTTCCGCTCCAATGTGCTCTCCGACCGTGCGCCCTGGTCGGACGAGGCGTTCGCGTACGCCGACGAGGCATGGCGGATCTTCACCGGGCTCGGGGACTCCTGGGGCGCGGCCGAGGCGCTGGCGGCCCGGGCCGAGGCCCGGGAGCGGTGCGGGGACTACGCCGCGGCGGCCGGGGACTACGAGGAGGCCCTGGGGTACGTCGCAGTCCTCGGGGCGCCCGCCCAGGAGGCCGTGCTGCGGGCGCGGCTCGGCGGGGCGCTGATGGAGCTGGGTGCCGAGTCGGCCGGGCGCGGCGAGACGATCGTCCGTCAGGTGGTCGAGGCCCAGGGGGAGCAGGTCCACGAGGCGACCGCCATCTCCCGGATCCTGCTCGGCATGTGGCTGGGCCGCACCGGACGGCGCGAGGAGGCACGCGAGGTCCTGGCGACGCTGATGGACCTGTTCGGCGCCAGCCGGCTGCTGGTCTTCCACGGCATGGTGAAGGGGTTCATCGCCTGGCTGGACCATCTGGACGGACGGCACCGGGAGGCGTTCGAGGCGGCCGTGGACGCGATGCGGATGGCCGCGGAGCCGCTGAGCACCCTGGTCGCCCCGCAGTTCCTGGCGACCCATCTGGTGACGGTCGCGGGCACGCTGGCCGCGGTCGAACCGGGCCGGACCGCGGACGCCGTACGACTGCTCGCCGTCGCCGACGCGCGGCGTCCGAGCGGTATCTGCATCCCGTCGTGGGAACGCGAGGCCAGGGAGCTGATCGAGAGACGGCTGCGGGCGGCGCTGGGCGACGGAGCGTATGCGGCGGCGTACGAGGAGGGCGGCGGCCTCACGGTCGAGGAGGCCACCGCCCTGGTGTGAGCCACCGTCCTGGTGCGACGGACGCTCGGTGCGCCGGGGCTCACGGCGTTGCGGGCCGCGGCCGCCGGGTCAGTTCTTGCGGAACCGGGCGACCGCCAGCGGTGCGGTGATCACGGTGATGGCCACCGTCCACCCCAGCGTCATCCCGATGGGCTCGGCCAGCGGGCCGCCGTTGACCAGCGCCCGGGCGGCGTCCGCGAGATTGGAGAGCGGGTTGTACTCGGTGAAGGTCTCCAGCCAGCTCGGCATCGTCTCCGGCGGGGCGAAGATGGACGAGCCGAACTGCAGCGGCATCAGGACGAGCATCGCGATGCCCTGGACGGCCTGGGGTGTGGGCAGGGCGATCCCCAGCAGGATGAACACCCACATCAGGGACGCGCCGAAGACGAGGGACAGCCCCATGGCCGCCAGCACTTCGAGGAAGGACGTCTTGACGTCCATACCGAGCAGGAAGCCCATGCCCAGCAGGATCACCATCGCCACCGTCATCCGGCCGATCTCGACGACGATCTTGGCGATCAGGACCGAGGAGCGGGCGATCGGCATGGAGCGGAAGCGGTCCATCACCCCCTTCTTGAAGTCGTCGTTGACCCCGGTGCCGACGGCCATCGCGATATTCATGCCCATCATGGCCATCAGGCCCGGGACGACGTAGTTGACGTAGTCGTTCTGATTGCCCTTGCCGGAGATCGCGCCGCCGAAGACGTAGACGAACAGCAGCGTGAAGATGACCGGCATCAGCAGCACGTCGAACATCGACTCCGGATCGTGTTTGATCTGGAGGGTGTTGCGCCGGGTGAGGGCCCCGATATGGCGCAGATGGGCGCGGAGTCCGATCCGGGGCTCGTCCCGGGGCCCGGCCGGTCCGGCGGTCCCGGGCCGGCCGGGTGAACCGGCCCGCACCGGCGGTGCCGCGGCCGGAGCCGCCCGGCCCGCTCCGGTGACCTCGTCCGCCGTCGTACGCGTACCGCCGCTCATGCCGCCCTGCCTTTCCGGCCGGGCTCGCCGGCGTCCTCCGGTGCCGTGCTCGCGGGTGCCCCGGTGATGGCCAGGAACACCTCGTCGAGGCTGGGCAGTTGGGTGCCGATGTCGGCGATGCCGAAGCCGCGCGCGGCCAGTACCCCGATGACGGCGGTGAGCTGGACATCGGCGAGGATCGGTACGGAGAGCACCGTTCCGTCGTCGCTGGGCACCGAGCCGCTGATGCCGTCGAGTCCGGCTTCGGCGAGCACCCGTGCCATCGCGGGCAGGTCCGCCGGGTCGGCCGGCCTGATCCGCAGGGTCCGGCCGCCGACCCGCGCCTTGAGCTGGTCGACCCGGCCGCTCTCGATGACCCGGCCGCGGTCGATCACGGTCAGCTCGTGCGCGAGCTGCTCGGCCTCCTCCATGTACTGGGTGGTGAGCAGGACGGTGGTGCCCTCGCCGACCATGTGCCGGACCTCGCCCCAGACCTCGTTGCGGGTACGGGGGTCGAGCCCGGTGGTGGGCTCGTCGAGGTAGAGCACGGTGGGCCGGCCGACCAGGGAGGCGGCCAGGTCGAGCCGGCGGCGCATACCGCCCGAGTACGTCCCCACGGCCCGCCTGGCCGCTTCGGTGAGGGAGAAGCGTTCCAGCAGCTCGTCCGCCCTGGCCCCGGCGGCCCGCCGGGAGAGGTCGAGCAGCCGCCCGATCATGTAGAGGTTCTCGCGGCCGGGCAGCTTCTCGTCCACCGAGGCGTACTGGCCGGTGAGCCCGATGACCCGGCGCAGCCCGCGGGGCTGGCGCACCACGTCGTACCCGGCGACGGTGGCGGTGCCCGCGTCGGGGGTGACCAGGGTGGAGAGACACCGTACGAGGGTGGTCTTCCCGGCTCCGTTGGGGCCGAGGACCCCGAGGACGGTCCCTTCGTGGACGTCGAGGTCCACACCGTCGAGGGCCTTGGTCGTGCCGTAGTGCTTGACCAGCCCCCGCACCTCGACGGCGGTGTTCCCGGTGCGGTCCGGGATCGTGTCGATGAGCGTCATGGAGAACACGGTCCACGAGCGCACCGACAGACCGCCGACAGACCGCCGACACCCGCCCGTCAGCCGCCGACAAGCCAGTAGCCCCCGGGCCCGGCAGCCCGGGGGCGTAGGGCGAGCGAGCCAGAGGGGCGCCCTGGGGTCCCCCTCACCCCCAAGGGCCTGACGGCGAGTGAGTCGAAGGGGCGCGTCGTGTTCTGGAAGGCGAACGCGCGGACGCCGCGAGGAACGAGCGGCCGAGCACGATCGCCTGAAGAACACTCCCCCTACGCCCTGAGGGCGTGGGGGGACCCCCAAGCGCCCCGGAGGCGAACCGAGCCCCGAAAAAATCAGTGGAAGGTGTGCTCCTCCTGGGGGAACGTTCCGCCGAGTACATCGTCCGCGAACGCCTTCGCCGCGTCCCCCAGGGTCTGCCGCAGATTCGCGTACTGCTTGGTGAACCGCGGTACCTTCCCCGCGGTCAGTCCGGCCATATCGGTCCAGACGAGCACCTGCGCGTCGGTTCCGGCGCCCGCGCCGATGCCGACGGTCGGGATATGGAGGGAGCGGGTGACCTCGGCGGCGAGTCCGGCGGGGACGAGTTCGAGGACGACGGCGAATGCGCCCGCCTCCTGTGCGGCCTTGGCGTCCCGCAGCAGCCGGTGGGCGGCTTCGTCGTCGCGTCCCTGTACCCGGTAGCCCATGGTGTTCACGGACTGCGGGGTGAGGCCCAGATGGGACATGACGGGGATACCGGCCTGGACGATCAGTTCGGTCTGCGCGAGGGAACGCTCGCCGCCTTCCAGCTTGACCGCGCCGACCCCGGCCTCCTTGACCAGCCGGGTGGCGTGGCGCAGCGCCTGGACGGGGCCCTCCTGGTAGGAGCCGAAGGGCAGGTCCCCGATGACGAGGGCGCGCGAGGTGCCCCGGACCACGGCGGCCGAGAGCAGCGTCATCTCGTCCATGGTGACGGGCACGGTGGTGTCGTAGCCGAGGTGGGTGTTGCCCATCGAGTCGCCGACGAGGATGACCGGGATCCCGGCCTCGTCGAAGACGGACGCGGTCATCGCGTCGTAGGCGGTGAGCATGGGCCACTTCTCGCCGCGCTCCTTGGCGGCGGCGATGTCGTGGACGGTGATGCGGCGGGTTCCCTTGCCGCCGTACAGCGTTTTGCTGCCGGCGGCAGGCTTCTGGGCAGCCTGAAGCGTCATGACCTACGGCTCCTTATGTCATCTCGTGGCGCCCTGACGGCGTCCCCGGATCACCCCCATGGTGGCACTTCGTGCCGCGCCGTGAAAAGGCCGGGGCCGGGGAGGCACCCCGGAGGCACGGCGGCGCGCCCGGGGACCGGACCGACCGGTCCGTCCCGGCCTGGGTGGATTTGCGGGAACCGGCGGGCGTACCGGAGGCGTCCTCATGGGGGTACGGCCGCCCCGGGGCGGTGGACGCAGTACCGTCATCGCCTAGTGTCAGGGCCGAAGCTCGGTGCGTGACGGCGCAAGGCAGTGAGGACGGCGCGGATGGTTCAGGCGGACAAGGCGGAGACGGGGAGCGGCGGTCCGGGGGATCCCGGGGAACGTGCGCCCCGGCCGGAGGGCCGGTTCCGGCGCCTGCGGACCGTCGGCCCGTTCCGGCCGTGGCGGGCGGAGGGCGGTCTGTGGCGGCGCGGGATCGTGCTTGCGGTGCTGGCGGCGGCCGTGGCGCTGCTGACGGCGCTGCACGCCCATGTGCCCAACCGGATAGGCAATCTGGGATCCCTGTCCGAGACGTTCCTGCCGTGGCTGCCGATCCTGGCGGTGCCGCCGCTGCTGCTCGCCGCGCTCTGGCGGCGCTCGGCGACCGCGCTGCTGGCCCTGCTGCTGCCGGTCGGGGTCTGGCTGAACCTCTTCGGGGGGCTGATCACCGACAAGTCCGGCAAGGGCGGCGACATCACGGTCGCCACCCACAACGTCAACGCCGAGAATCCGGACCCGGCGGGCACGGCGGCCGACCTGGCGGAATCGGGCGCGGACGTGCTGGCGCTCCAGGAGCTGGCGCAGGGCCAGGTGCCGACCTACCGGGCGGCGTTGGGCAAGGTGTACAAGTACCACGCGGTCCAGGGCACGGTTGGGCTGTGGAGCAAGTACCCGCTGAAGGGCGTCGCCCCGGTCGATATCCGGATGGGCTGGACGCGCGCGCTGCGCTCCACGGTCACCACTCCGCACGGGGATATCGCGGTCTACGTGGCCCATATGCCGTCCGTACGCGTCAAGATGCACGCCGGTTTCACGGCCAACGAGCGCGACAAGAGCGCGGACGCGCTGGGTGACGCCATAGCGGTGGACGAGGTCGGCAAGGTGGTGCTCCTCGGCGATCTCAACGGCACGATGAACGACCGGGCGCTACGGGCGGTGACCTCCCAGATGCGTTCCACGCAGGGAGCCGCGGGTCACGGTTTCGGCTTCAGCTGGCCCGCGTCGTTCCCGATGGCCAGGATCGACCAGATCATGGTCAAGGGGCTGGAGCCGGTGGCGTCCTGGACGTTGCCGCGTACGGACAGTGACCATCTGCCGATAGCGGCGAGCATCAAGCTGCGCTGACCGCTTCCGCCGCCGGTTCCGGGCGGCAGTGGCGGGGGCGGGCCGGGCGCCCCGGGTTTTCCGGGGCGCCTCCTGCGTACCCCTGAAGTGAACAGAGTGTTCACTTCAATGTGTTGGATGTGAAGTCTTGGCAATACGTCATTGACCGGTGGGGGTGCGGAGCGTACCGTCACCTGCCATGAACGAGACCGCGCCCGAAACGGCCCCCGAGTCCGTCCCCGCTCCCGAGTCCGCTCCCGTGTCCGAGTCCGTGTCCGGGTCCGGGGCGGCGTCCTCCGACGTCTTCAGCCCGGTCGAGCCCGCCGCCGCGCGGGCCGGGCGGGAGTTCGCCGCGCTGGCCCGGCTCGACCAGCGGCACGCGGCGACCGAGTCCATGCGCCGCCGCCATCTCAACCAGCCGATGGTCACACCGCACGAGGCGGTGGGGCTGACGGTCGCGCTCGCCGCCGGGCCGGGGCTGCTGGAGGAGGGGGAGCCCGAGGTCGACCGGAGCGATCTGATCGCCGCGCTCACCCTGGTCGCCCGGGTCCGCGGCGATCTGGACGTACTGGAGGAGTCCCTGCTCTCCATCGCCCATGGCCGCGGGCTGACCTGGCAGGAGATCGCCTTCGGTCTAGGGCTCGGCAGCACCCAGGCGGCCCGGCAGCGCCACGAGCGGCTGCGGGGCCGGGTGACCGGCGGCTGACCGCCCGTGGCGGGCCCGGTCACCCGGGCGGCGTACGGGACCGGCGCCGGTGACCGCCCCGCGGACGGACGCGCCCCCGGCCCCGGTCGCCGGGCGGCGTACGGGGGCGCGAGGGCGTCGTCGGACCTGCCGACCGTGCCGGTCGGGAGCCGGTCGGGAGACGGTGAGGAGCCGGTCAGGAGGCGTGCTCGCGCCAGCGGTTGGTGATCGGCAGCCGGCGGTCCTTGCCGAAACCCTTCGCCGAGATCTTGGTGCCCGGCGGGTACTGGCGCCGCTTGTACTCCGCGGTGTCCACGAGCCGCAGCACCCGGGTGACCAGCTCCTCGTCGAATCCGGCCGCCACGATCGCCGCCCGGCCCCGGTCCCGGTCCACGTACAGCTCCAGGATCCGGTCCAGGACGTCGTAGTCCGGCAGCGAATCCGTGTCCACCTGGTCCGGCCGCAGCTCCGCGCTCGGCGGCTTGGTGATCGACTCCTCGGGGATCGGCGGGGTCTCGCCGCGCTCCGCGGCGACCCGGTTGCGCCACCGCGCCAGCCGGAACACCGTCGACTTGTAGACGTCCTTGATGGGGCCGTACGCGCCCACCGAGTCGCCGTAGAGCGTGGAGTAGCCCACCGCCAGCTCGGACTTGTTGCCCGGGGCCAGGACGATATGCCCCTCCTCGTTGGAGACCGCCATCAGCAGCGTGCCGCGCAGCCGGGACTGGAGGTTCTCCTCGGCCAGCCCGGTGAGCCCGAGGGAACCCATATAGGCGTCGAACATCGGCTCGATGGAGACGGTGCGGAAGTGGAGTCCGGTACGCCGGGCCAGTTCGGCGGCGTCGTCCCGGGAGTGCTGCGAGGAGTACTTCGACGGCATCGAGATGCCGTACACGTGCTCCGCGCCGAGCGCGTCGCAGGCGATCGCGGCCACCAGCGCCGAGTCGATACCGCCGGAGAGGCCCACCAGGACCGAGCGGAAGCCGTTCTTCAGGGTGTACGCGCGCAGCCCCGTCACCAGGGCCGCGTACACCTCGGCGTCGTCGTCGAGCCGCTCCGCGTACCCGCCGGTGTACTCCGGCTCGTACGCCGGGACCGGCTCCCCGGAGACCACGGCATGGTCGATCCGCAGCCCGTCGTCGACGACCCCGGAGGGCGGCACCGCGGCCGCCGCCGGGAGGTCGAGGTCGACCAGGAGCAGGGCCTCCTCGAACTGCGGGGCCCGCGCGATCACCTCGCCCGCCGCGTCCACCACGATGGAGTCGCCGTCGAAGACCAGCTCGTCCTGGCCGCCGGTGGTGGCGCAGTACGCGACCGGGCAGCCCGCTTCCTGGGCGCGCTTGCGCACCAGGTCGAGCCGGGTGTCGTCCTTGTCCCGCTCGTACGGCGAGGCGTTGATGGAGATCAGCAGTCCGGCCCCGGCGGAGCGGGTGGCGGGCACCCGGCCGCCGTCCTGCCAGAGGTCCTCGCAGATGGCCAGGGCCACGTCCACACCCCGTACCCGCACCACCGGCATGGTGTCGCCGGGCACGAAGTACCGGAACTCGTCGAAGACGCCGTAGTTCGGCAGATGGTGCTTGGCGAAGCCGAGGACCACCCGGCCGTCGTGGAGGACGGCCGCGGCGTTCCGGGGCGCGCCCGCGGGCTGCCCGTACTTCGGCCGGCCGGCCTCGGAGCGGTCGAGATAGCCGACGATCACCGGCACCCGGCCCAGGCCCTCGTCGGCCAGCCGGGCCGCGAGAGCCGTCAGCGACGCGCGGGAGGCGTCCACGAAGGAGGAGCGCAGCGCGAGGTCCTCGACGGGGTAGCCGGTGAGCATCATCTCGGGGAAGGCCACGAGGTGCGCACCGCGCTCGGCCGCCTGCCGGGTGCGCCGGACGACCGCGTCGGCGTTGCCGCCGAGGTCGCCGACCGTCGCGTCGATCTGATTCAGGGCGAGACGTAGTTGAGGCACGGGCCCAGTGTAATCGTCTTTCTGACGCGATGTCCCGGCCGGGCGGTGTGGGACGCCCCACGCGCGGTCCCCCGGCGGGGCGAGCGGGCCCGGGCCGGGACCGGGCTCCGGGCGCCGTAGCGGCACACCGGGGCCCGGCCCGGAGGGCTACTTGCGGTAGCCCAGGACCGTCATCATGCCCGCCTCCGCGTGGTAGACGTTATGGCAGTGGATCATCCACAGCCCCGGGTTGTCGGCGTCGAAGTCGGCGGTCAGTGTGCCGTTGGGCAGGATGATCGCGGTGTCCTTGCGGGCCCCGCCCGCCGTACCGCCCACGGCGAAGGTGTGGCCGTGGAGATGGAGCGGGTGCCACATCCCCGTCGGGTTGCGGAAGACCAGCCGGACCCGCTCCCCGGCCCTGACCTCGTGGCGCGGGTCGGGCGTGTAGGGCTTGCCGTCGAAGGCCCAGTCGTACTTGGCCATCCCGCCCGTCAGCTCGATCCGGATCTCGCGGTCCGGCTTGCGGGCGGGCAGGGCGACCGAGGCGTCGGCGCGCAGCTTCTCCGCGGTCAGTACCCGCTTGGTCAGCTCGGCGGGGCGCACGGTCGCCGCGGGGGCGGCCCCGCCGCCGGTGCGCAGCAGCGCCAGCGCCGTGGTGTTCTTGCCCTCCGCGAGCGCGACCAGCGGAAACACCCCGTCGCCCGCTGTGACGACGACGTCGTAGCGCTCGCCCATGCCCAGCAGCAGGGCATCCGCCTTGGTGGGGACGACCGGGAAGCCGTCGGTGTGGGTCACGGTCAGCTCGTGGCCGCCGAGGGCGACCCGGAACGCGGTGTCGCCGCCCGCGTTGATGATCCGCAGCCGGATCCGGTCGCCCGGCTTCGCACTGAAGGCGGTCGGTGCCTTCGGGGTCCGGCCGTTGATCAGGTAGTGGGGGTAGGCCACATCGCCCGCGTCCCCGCCCAGCAGGTCGCTCTTGGCGCCCATCATCATCCGGGACGGTCCGGCCCCGCCCGGCCCCGGGGTCTCGGCGGCGGCGGGCCGCCGGGCCGCGGCGGCCCGGCCCCGGCCTCCCATGGCGGTCGTCCCGGCCGCGCCGTGGCCCTCGTGGCCGCCGCCGCTCATCATGCCCTTGCTGAGTTCGGTGAGTACGGCGTCGGGCGTGGAGCCGTCGATCCCGTCGACCCAGTCGTCGAGGACGATCACCCACTCCTTGTCGTACTTCAGGGGCTCCTTCGGGTCCTCGACGATCAGCGGCGCGTAGAGGCCGCGGTCCTGCTGGACGCCCGAGTGCGGGTGGAACCAGTAGGTGCCGGGGTGGGCGACCGTGAAGCGGTAGTCGAAGGCGGCGCCCGCCTTGACCGGGGCCTGCGTCAGACCGGGTACGCCGTCCATGTCGTTGCGCAGCGCCAGCCCGTGCCAGTGCAGGGACGTGGTGTCCGGCAGATTGTTGGCGAGGGTGAGCGCCAGGGTGTCCCCGGCGGTGACCCGGACCTCGCGGCCGGGCAGCTCGCCGCCGTAGGCCCAGCTCTTCGCGGTGAGCCCGCCGCCGAGGTCGAGGGTGGCCGGGGTGGCGGTGAGCCGGACCTTGCGCTCGGGGCCCTTGCCGCGCTTGGCCTCGGCGGCCAGGACCTCCGGGCCGTCGGGCTTCACGAACCCCTTGCCGCCGCCCGCTCCGGCGGCCCCGCCGCCGCCCTGGCCGCCGCCGTTGTGTCCGGCGTGCCCGCCGCCCTGGCCGCCGTCCGAGCCGGAGCAGGCCGCCAGGGCCGCCGTCCCGGCCACGGCGAGCGAAGCGCCCAGCAGCGTACGGCGATGGATGAACTTGGTCATGTCGATGCACCTCGTGCTGTCGGTGTCTGGGTACGGCCCGGAACGGGCCGTACGGATCCGTCGCGCGTGCCGCCCTCCACGGGCGGCCGGCGCGTCTCTAGATCCGCAGCACCGACAGTTGTGCGAGACGTATCCGGGGTGGTGGCGGGCGGGGTGCGGCCCGGACGCCGCCGGAGGTGAGACCCACAGCGGCAGCGGCGGCGGCCGCGCGCTGCCGCAGCCAGGCGCCCGCGAAGACGAGCAGCGCGACTCCGAACGCGCCGAGCACGGCGAGACAGACCATCGTCGGGTCCATCACGCCGGGAGCGGGCCCGCCGTCCCGGAGTACGGCCGCCCCGGCGGCCGCG
The DNA here is from genome assembly GCF_053981115.1 of Streptomyces sp. NPDC003691. Lineage (NCBI taxonomy): Bacteria > Bacillati > Actinomycetota > Actinomycetes > Kitasatosporales > Streptomycetaceae > Streptomyces > Streptomyces sp. NPDC003691. Next base: position 11,490 of record NZ_JBSFNQ010000079.1, read on the forward strand.
GCCGTGACGGTGACACCGGCGGCCGCGGTGGGCTGGGCGGCCGGAGCGTGCGGGGCGCCGGGGGATTCCAGGGACGCACGGCTCTCCGTCGCAGGGGCGCCGGAGCCGGCGTGCGCGGCGGCCGGGGCGTTCAGGGGGTGAAGGATGCCCGGGGCGCTCCGGATGTCCGGGATGCTCGGGACGTACGCCGCGCGCGCCGTGCCGCCTGTCTTCTCCACCGGAGCCGGAGCCGGAGCCGGAGCCGGAGCCGCGGCTCCGGCCGGATGTCCCGTCGTATGGGCCCGGGCCCCGCCCGTGGTGTGGCCCGACGACGGATGCCCCACGGTGTGCATGGTCACGACCCCGAACAGCAGCGCGAGGAACAGCAGCAGCCGTCCCGTCCGCGTCCCCTGGGCCTTCACCATGATCGCTATACTACCCCCACCGGGTATACGTGAGGGCCGTCCGGAAGAAACCGGTCACCTGTGCGAGATCATGGACTGATGACCGCCGCACTCATAGCCATCGGCGCCCTCGTCTACACCGCCTGGCTCCTGGAAGTCGTCCTGTCGACGGGGCTCGACCCCGTACAGACGTACGTCAGTGAACTCGCCGCCGAGGACCAGCCGTTCGGCGGCCTCTTCCGCGCCACCGACCTGGCCGCCGGTTCCCTGGTGTTCGCGGGCGCCGCACTGGCCCTCGCCCACACCCTGCGCGCCCGGCGCGCCCCGCGCCGCCCCTGGACCGTGATCGGCTGGGCGGGCGTCACCCTCTTCGGCGCCGCGACCGCCGTCGACTCCCGGCTGCCGCTGAGCTGCACGCCGACCGCCGACCCCGAGTGCGCCGCGCGGGAGACCGCGGGCCTGGTCCCCGCCACCCACACCGCGCACGCCGTCAGCAGTTCCCTCGCCATGACGGGCGCCCTGGTGGGCATCGTCGCCCTCACCGTGGCCGCCCGCCGCTACGGCATCCTGCCGGAGGTGGCCCGGTACGGGCCGGCCCTCGTCGCCCTGGAACTGCTCGCGACGGGCTGGACCCTGGTGTCGATCGCCGCCTTCGAGGCCGGGAACGGCACCTGGGCGCTCGGCGCCGGGCAGCGGCTCCAGGTCCTCTTCGTGGCAGTCTGGCTGGGAGTGCTCGCGCTGTCGCTGGCGCGGGAGAGGCGGCGCCCGCGGAGCGGGGACCCGGTGGACGGGACGGACCCGGTGGACGGGACGGATCCGGTGGACCGGGCGGAACCGGCGGACCGGACGGAACCGCGGAGCGCGGACGGTACGGCACGGCCGGAGGCGGTGACAGGGTGACGTTCGTACGGATCGGCGGTGTGCCGCACCATGTGGTCGTGGAGGGCAGCGGACCCGTCTGTGTGCTCAGCGCGGGCCTCGGGCTCGCCTGGTTCGACTGGGATCCCGTTGTCCCGCTGCTCGCACCGCACCGTACGGTCGTCCGCTTCGACCGCCCCGGGCACGGCCTCAGCGCCCCCGCCCCCACCGCCCCCACGGCCGCCGGGGAGGCCCACCGGATCGCCGGGGTCCTCGACGCCGCCGGGCTGCGGGACCGCCCGGCCACCGTCGTCGGTCACTCGATCGCCGGATTCCATGCCGAGGCGTTCGCCCGGCTCCACCCGGGCCGCACCACGGGCGTCGTCCTCGTCGACTCCAGCGTCGAGGAGCGCGCCGCGGTACCGGCCGCGCCCGCCCTGCGCACCGCGGCCGCCCGGGCGGCGGGCAGCGCCCTGGGGGCCGTCGGGGTACCGGCCGCCCTCGGACCGCCCGTCCGCGGGCTCGCGGTCCGGCTCGCCCGCTCCGGCGGCGGCGACCCGGCCCCGGCCGCGCTGGTCCGAGCGGTCTACGGCACCACCCGCGTACTGCGCGGCGCGCTCCTGGAGAACGCCCACTACCGGGCGGTGGCCGCGGAACTCCTCGCCCTGCGCGAGCGCCGCCCACTGCCGCCCGGTGCGCCCGTCACGGTCCTCGCCGCCACTTCCGGCGGCCGCCGCTGGACCGCCCGCCAGCGGGCCCTCGCGCTGCTGCTGGGAGCCCGCTTCCGGGAGACCGGCGCCGCGGGCCATCTGCTGATGCTGGACCGGCCGGACGCGGTCGCCGAAGCCGTACTCGCCCCGGGCGTACGGCCGGCGCCCCAGGGGCCCGCGACCCGCACCGAGCCACTGGCGCCCCCGGCCGGATGACACCGGCCGGGGGGCGGCGGACGCGGCCGGGGCAGCGGGCGCCGGGACGCACTCGGCCTCGCCGCCGCCCCGCCGGGACAGCGCCTCAAGCCCTCGCGTACACCCGTTCCATCCACCCCGCCAGCTGCTCGTCCGAGAGATGCTGTGCCAGATCCGCCTCGCTGATCATGCCGACGAGCTTCTTCTCCTCGATCACCGGCAGCCGGCGGATCTGGTGCACCTCCATCTCCTGGAGCACCTCGCCCACGTCCGAGTCCGCCGAGACCCAGCGGGGCGTGCCCCGGGCCATCTCCCCGGCCGTCACCTTCGCCGGGTCGCGGCCGAGTGCCACACAGCCCACGACGATGTCCCGGTCGGTGAGGATGCCGCAGAGCCGCTCCTGCGCGTCGGCGATGGGCAGCGCGCCCACATCCAGGCGGTGCATCAGCTGGGCCGCGCGGTCGAGGGTCTCGTGGGCCGGGATCCAGTGGGCCCCGGGATGCATGATGTCCTTGGCAGTGGTCATGGCCTTCGCGTCTCCTCACGATCGGCGGCCCCGGCCGCCGGCCGCGGGCGCGTCACGGACCGGGCCGGTCCCGGACCGGTGTGCGATTCCATGGTCGTTCCGCCGTTCGGGGGACGCGACCGCGCTGGGCCGAACGGGTGAGTACGGGCCCGGCCGGGCCCGGCGACGGGGAGTACGGGCCCGACCACGCGCCGGTCCCGCACCGCCCGCCCGGCGCAAGCAGTACGAGCAGTACCAACAGCACGACCAGCACGACCAGCACGACCGGCACGGATGTCACGGCACCACGACCACCCCGGGGGAACGACCGCTCATGGCCCTGCTGACCCTGCGCATCACCGCCCATGACCTGCCCGGCACCGACTGCGGCGGCTTCCACCACATCCATCTGGGCACCCAGCGCGGCACCGAGCCCGACCAGGTGGTGCGGGCCGACGCCGCCGGCGCCGTCTTCGAGATCCCCGTGGAGACCGTGCCCGCCGCCGACGGCACCACCGATTTCCGCGGCCCCCATGTCCAGGGCCGCCGGGGCGCCCGCTTCGCCTATCTCACCTGGGGCGAACTGCCGCCCGGCGGCACCTTCGCCATGTTCCGGCGGGCGAAGCTCTTCCTCGGCGACCTGCCGGCCGGTGCCGCGGCCGGAGGGGTGGCCGAAACCGAGGTCGGCCTCACCGACGAGCGGGGCATGCCCCGCTGCGGGGGCCTCCGGCCGCCCCTGATCACCTGGTCCCTGACCCCGCCCGGCCGGCCCTGACCGGCCCGGACGGGAGCAGGGCCGCCCCGGACGACAACAGGGGCCGGGTGCCGCTCCCGTCCGGCGGGAGCGGCACCCGGCCCCTGAGGCCGGCCCGAACGCACTACGGCACCCCGCGGGCCCGCGTCATCACACGGCCCCGCGGCAGCACCACGGCACCGCACGGCACTACGCGCGCGGGCTCGCCCCGCGGTCCTTCAGCATGCCGGTCATCAGCTCGACCTCCGAGCGCTGGCCCTGGACCATGCCCTCGGCCAACTGCCGCTCGACACCCGGGGAGCAGAGGTCCACACAGCCCTGGGCCATGTCCACCCCGCCCTCGTGGTGGGCGATCATCAGCCGGAGGTACTCGACCTCGGCCTGCTTGCCGCTGAGCTTCGCCAGGTTCTCCAACTGCTCGGGCGTCGCCATACCGGGCATCCGGGCGTCACCCTTCTTCTTCGCGCCGCCGTGACCGCCGTGCGCCCCGCTGCCGGACATCCACGCCATCGGCTCCCGGTCCGGCGCGATCTGCGCCAGCCCCCACTGGTCCAGCCAGCCCTGCATCATGCCGCGCTGGTTGGCCTGGGTGTTGATGATGTCGTACGCCAGCCGGCGCACATCCACGTCCTCGGTACGGTCGCGGACGATGAACGACATCTCCACCGCCTGCTGGTGGTGCAGGGACATGTCCCTGGCGAACCCGGCGTCCGCCGAGTCCGTCGAGGGGGTCCGCGGCGCCGAGCCGTCGTCGCCCGCCGAAGCCACCGTCGCCGCCCCGGCGAAGATCAGCGCGGCGACCACGGTGACCGCCGCCGTCCAGTGCGTCCGGGTCATCGCCGTCACTTCCCGGTCACTCCGCCCGAGCAGGTCGCGCCCTTCTCCGGGGTCTGCTCACCGAGGACGTACTTCGAGAAGAACTTGTTCACCCGCGGGTCGTCCGCCGAATCGACGGTGAGCTGCTTGCCCCACGCGGTCAGCATGATCGCGCCCGCCTGGTCCTTGTAGGGGCTCATCAGCGAGTACGAGGTGTCCTTGACCTTCTTCTCCAGCTTCTCGACGTCCTTCTTCGCGGCCTTGTCGGTGTACGTCACCCAGACCGCGCCGTGCTCCAGCGAGTGGACGGCGTTCTCGTTGGGGACCGGCTCCTTGTAGACCTTGGCGTCGCAGTTCATCCACGCCTGGTGGTGGTCGCCGCCCACCGGGGGCTTGTCCGGGTAGCTGACCGCGCCCTTGACATGGGTCTGGCTGAGCTTCTTCGGGTCCCAGACCTTCTCACCCGTGATCGGCTCCTTGCGTTCCGCGACGCTCTGCTGCTCCTCCTTGTTGTCCTTGTTGATCACAAAGAGGCCGAAGCCGACGAGACCGGCCACCACAACACCGCTGATACCGATGGTGAGGATGCGGTTGCGCCGCTCGCGGGCCGCTTCGATCTTCCGCGCCGCCTCTATTCGGGCCCGGCGGTCGTGGGCGGCGTTGTTCTTCGAGTAGCTCTTGGAGGTCTTCTTACCGGAAGCCATGGGGTGTGCGTCCTTCGTCAGGGGGTGACCGGCCTGCGCATGAGGCTGCGATCAACAGGGGGGATGTGGCAAGGGTGCGAGTCGGTCGGAGCCGGGTCCGGCCGGCCGGTGCGAGGCGGCAGGCGGCGGCCTAGATCCTCAGCACCTGAAGGACGTGCAGGCCGGGCGCGCGCGGCAGCGGGCCCGAGCGGTCGGGACCGCCGAGGTCCGGCGGCCCGGCCGGAGTGCGCAGAAGCTCCGCCGAGAGCGGCGGGGTGTCCAGCGGCGGCGCGGTGAGCACCGCCGCGCCCACGACCGGCCGCAGCCCGCAGGAGCCGCCGTCGTACGGACACGAGAAGGCGGGGACGCTGTCCCGGGCGGCCGGGCCCGGCGCATGGTCGTCCGCCGCGTTCAGGCAGAGGAAGAGCGCGCCGAGGAGCGTCGCGGCGGCACTCAGCAGTGCCACGGGACGCGTGGTGCGCGCGAGGCGGCCGAGCCGGTGACCCCCCATAGCCGCAGATCGTATCCAGGGCGGCCGCTCCGTACCTCATACGGGGCGGTTATCGGTCGGTCGTACCGGTCGGGATACGGCCACCGGCCCCACCGGCGGCCCGCCCGCCACCCCCGTCGCACCCGTCCCGCGGGCCTCGGGGTCGTCTCGCCGTGGCCCCTGGCACACAATGGGGCTCAGCCCGGGTATGCAACCTGCCGGAAACCCGTGGATGCGATGCTCCCCGGGAGCGGGCTGGCTCGACCGGCAACGATTGGGTGGATGGGAAGCCGCAATGGACAAGCAGCAGGAATTTGTGCTCCGCACCCTGGAGGAGCGCGACATCCGCTTCGTGCGCCTCTGGTTCACCGATGTGCTGGGCTTCCTGAAGTCCGTCGCCGTCGCGCCCGCCGAACTGGAGCAGGCGTTCGACGAGGGCATCGGCTTCGACGGCTCCGCCATCGAGGGCTTCGCCCGGGTCTACGAATCGGACATGATCGCCAAGCCGGACCCCGGCACCTTCCAGATCCTGCCCTGGCGCGCCGAGGCCCCCGGCACCGCCCGGATGTTCTGCGACATCCTCATGCCGGACGGCTCGCCGTCCTTCGCGGACCCCCGATTCGTCCTCAAGCGGATGCTGGCCAGGGCCTCCGACCTGGGCTTCACCTTCTACACCCACCCCGAGATCGAGTTCTTCCTGCTGAAGGACAAGCCGGTCGACGGCAGCCGCCCGGTGCCCGCCGACAACTCCGGCTACTTCGACCACACCCCGCAGAACGTGGGCATGGACTTCCGCCGCCAGGCCATCACCATGCTGGAGTCCATGGGCATCTCCGTGGAGTTCAGCCATCACGAGGGCGCCCCCGGCCAGCAGGAGATCGACCTCCGCTACGCCGACGCGCTCTCCACGGCCGACAACATCATGACCTTCCGGCTGGTGATGAAGCAGGTTGCGCTGGAGCAGGGCGTCCAGGCGACGTTCATGCCCAAGCCGTTCAGCGAGTACCCCGGCTCCGGCATGCACACCCATCTCTCGCTCTTCGAGGGCGACCGGAACGCCTTCTACGAGTCCGGCGCCGAGTACCAGCTCTCCAAGATCGGCCGCTCGTTCATCGCCGGTCTGCTGCGCCACGCCGCGGAGATCTCCGCCGTCACCAACCAGTGGGTGAACTCCTACAAGCGCATCTGGGGCGGCTCGGCCCGCAGCGCCGGAGCGGGCGGCGAGGCCCCCTCGTACATCTGCTGGGGCCACAACAACCGGTCCGCGCTGATCCGGGTCCCGATGTACAAGCCGGGTAAGACGGGTTCCTCGCGGGTCGAGATGCGGTCCATCGACTCGGGCGCCAACCCCTATCTCACCTACGCGGTCCTGCTCGCCGCCGGACTGCGCGGTATCGAGCAGGGCTACGAGCTGCCGCCGGGCGCCGACGACGACGTCTGGGCGCTCTCCGACGCCGAACGCCGCGCCATGGGCATCGAGCCGCTGCCCCAGAACCTGGGCGAGGCGATTGCGCTGATGGAGCGGAGCGAACTGGTCGCCGAGACCCTCGGCGAGCACGTCTTCGACTTCTTCCTGCGCAACAAGAAGCAGGAGTGGGAGGAGTACCGCTCCGAGGTCACCGCCTTCGAGCTGCGCAAGAACCTTCCTGTGCTGTAGCCGCCGGGAGCAGCGGTACGCGGCGGGGGCCGGGCAGCCGGCCGCCCGCCCCGCCGGTCCGGGGCTGCCGGTCCGGGCCGCCGACATGCGGAACCGGACCGGCGCTGTGACCCTGGAACTGCGGGGGAGCAGTGCGGCGAAAGGGTGACCCCATGTCCGTGATGGACAAGCTCAAGCAGATGCTGAAGGGCCACGAGGCCAAGGCGGACAAGGCCGTCGACAAGGCGGGAGACGCCGTCGACGGCAAGACGCAGGGGAAGTACAGCGGCCATGTCGACCAGGCCCAGGACAAGCTGAAGGGCCAGTACGGCGGTGGCCAGGGCGGCGGGACGGACCGGCCGCCGCAGCCCTGACGCCCGGCCCGACAGCGCGGTTCGTCAGCGCGGTTCGTCAGCGCGGTTCGTCAGCGCGGCCCGTCAGCGCGGCCCGTCAGCGCGGCCCGACAGTGCGGCCCGACAGTGCGGCCCGACAGTGCGGTTCGCCCGCGCGGTTCACCGGACGGTTCGTCACGCGGTGATCGTCACGCGGGGCCGGCCCCGCCCGCCACCCGGATCACCGGCTCGTGGCGGACGGGGAAGTTCACCGACCGCGCGACGAAGCACACGGCGGGCACCTCGCCGTGCAGCGCCCGGGCCTTCCCGACCGCCGCCGCGTCGGCGACGGTCACCTCCGGGCGCAGCAGGACCTCGGTGATCCGGCCCCCGCCGCCGCTCTCGTCCATCGTCATCACGGCATGGGCCCGGTCCTCGTACGCCACCACCGTGACCCCGTTGGTGGCGCAGAAGTGCAGGTACCAGAGCATGTGACACTGGGCCACCGAGGCAACCAGCAGCTGCTCCGGGTTCCAGCGGGCCGGATCGCCCCGGAACGCGGGATCGGACGAGGCGGGGATGGGCGGCCTGCCCTCGGCGAGGACATCGTGGGCCCGTTCGTAGGAGCGGTAGTCCGCCGTCCCCCGACCGAGATTCCCCGTCCACCGTACGGACACGTCATAGGTATGTGTAACCGGCATGCGCGCAGGTTGGCACGGCGTCCCGGCCCGCCGCGAGTTCTTTGCCCGCGGGCCGGGACGCCGCCCGGGTCAGCGCTCGGAGAGCGGCGACGGGGCCTCCTGGACGATCCACGAGTTGCCGTCGGGGTCGGCGAAGAAGAGGAAGGAGTTCCACTCGCCGCCCTTGCCCTCGGTCCAGCCGGCCTCGCCGACGTGCATCACGGGCGACACGTCCACCCCGCCCGCGGCCAGGGCCGCCCGGGTGGCCTCGATATCGGTGGAGCAGAGCTGCAGACCGTGAGTGGTGCCCGGGGCGGGCTTCGTCAGCCCGGGAGCCGCCGGGAGCCCGGCGGCCAGCGCGACCGAACAGCGCGATCCCGGCGGCGTCAGCTGGATGATCCGTACGCCCGGGGCCACCTCCTGGTCGAGGTCGGCCCGGAAGCCGCAGCCCTCCGTGTAGAACCGCTTGGACCGGTCGAGGTCGGAGACCGGCAGGTTGACGACTTCCAGGGTGAGGTCCATCGGGGGATTCCCTTCTTCGGGTGAGTCCTGGGGCGGGGAAGTACGGGGTGGAACGGGTGTCGTCACTCCGCGGCGGGGAAGCGGAACCGGGTCTGCGCGTACGGGTCCTTGGCGAAGGCGAAGACCGTGCGGGGCTCGACCCGGAAGACCAGCGCCGGACCGCCCTCGCCGTCCAGGACGCCGTCGCCCACCTCGAAGGTCCAGTCCGCGCCGTACTTGGCGACATAGGCGTCCGCGAGCGTCCGCAGCACCGCGCCGTCGGTCACCCGGCCGGCGGTGCCCTCCACGACCAGGTCGCAGCCCTTGGCCAGGGAGTTGGTCCCGGTGGTCAGCACGACCTCCGGGTTCTCCCGGAGGTTCCCGGCCTTGCGCTCCCCAGCGCCGGTGCAGAAGTGCAGCCGCCCTTCGTGCCGGACCGTGATCAGCGGGGTGACGTGCGGGCGGCCGTCCGGCCGTACGGTCGACAGCCAGAAGATCTCGGCCTCGTCGAGCAGCCGGTCGGCCGTGGCCCAGTCCAGGGCCCGGGCCGCCGGGTCGCTGAAGCCGGTGGCGATCTCGCCGGCGGGTGCGGGTGGCGTGGGTGGTGTCATGGGTGCGTTTCTCCTCGGGAACCGGATCCGGTCCGGCCGCCGCTGCTGTCTCCGGGCGGCGGTCGGCCGGGCGCGGGGTCCGGTCGTCGAACGGGGATCTTCTGACAAGGTGCCGGTTCCGACTCCGGACCGCGCGCCAACTCATCGGTGCGCACAGAACTTTCACACATTTGTTCGAATGACTTCGGGGGTGCGGGTACCGTACGGCCCGGCGGATCCCGGCCGGTCCGGCGGACTCCGCACGGAGCGGGCGCCACGGGTTGGCTAGGCTCGATGCTCTGACCTCGAACCCTCGACGGGAGCGGCGGAATGACGACGGTGCCGGTGCCGGGACGCAGGAGCAGTACCTTCAGCCGACTGCTGCGGCACGGTTTCACCGACCCCGCCGCGGCGGAGCGCCTCCTCGGGCTGCCCGCGCTGGCGTCCGTACGCGAGGACCCCCTCCTCCTCGACGCGCTCGGCGCCACCGCCGACCCGGATCTGGCCCTCACCGGACTGGTCCGGCTGGCCGAGGCGCAGCCCGAAGGGGACGGCCGGGTCCTCCTCGACACCCTCACCACCGCCAAACCCCTGCGGGACCGGCTCCTCGGCGTCCTCGGCGCCTCCGAGGCGCTCGGCGACCACCTGGCCCGCCACCCCGGCGACTGGCGCGCCCTGGCCACGTACGAGGCGGCCGATCTCCACCCCGGCGTCGCCGAGTTCGAGGACTGCCTCGCCGAGGCCACCGACCCGGTCGCCCTGCGCGTCGCCTACCGGCGCTGTCTGCTCTCCATCGCCGCCCGCGACGTCTGCGCCACCACCGATGTCGCGCAGACCGCCGCCGAACTCGCCGATCTGGCCATCGCGACCCTCCGGGCCGCCCTCGCCATCGCCCGCTCCGCCGCGCCCGAGGACGCCGGCCGCTGCCGGCTCGCCGTCATCGCCCTCGGCAAGTGCGGCGGCCAGGAACTCAACTACGTCTCCGACGTCGACGTCGTCTTCGTCGGCGAACCCGCCGGGGGCGCCGACGAGAGCACCGGCCTCCAGGCCGCCACCCGGCTGGCCTCCCATCTGATGCGGATCTGCTCGGAGACCACCGTCGAGGGCACCATCTGGCCCGTCGACGCCAACCTCCGGCCCGAAGGGCGCAACGGGCCCCTGGTCCGGACCCTCTCCAGCCATCTGGCCTACTACCAGCGCTGGGCCAAGACCTGGGAGTTCCAGGCACTTCTCAAGGCCCGGGCGGTGGCCGGCGACCCGCTGCTCGGCGAGGAGTACATCGAGGCCGTGTCACCGCTGGTGTGGCAGGCCGCCGAGCGGGAGAACTTCGTCGCCGACGTCCAGAAGATGCGCCGCCGCGTCGTCGACAACATCCCGGCCGCCGAGGTCGACCGGGAACTGAAGCTCGGGCCCGGCGGACTCCGGGACGTCGAGTTCGCCGTCCAGCTCCTCCAGCTCGTCCACGGCCGCAGCGATTCGTCGCTCCGCAGCGGCAGCACCCTCGCCGCGCTCCAGGCCCTCGCCGCCGGCGGGTACGTCGGCCGGGCCGACGCCGGCCAGCTCGACGACGCCTACCGCTTCCTGCGCGCCATGGAGCACCGCATCCAGCTCTTCCGGCTCCGGCGCACCCACCTCGTCCCCGAGGACCCCGCCGACCTGCGCCGCCTCGGCCGCTCCCTCGGCTTCCGCACCGACCCCGTCACCGAGCTGAACCGCGAGTGGCGACGGCACGCGTCCGTGGTCCGGCGGCTCCACGAGAAGCTCTTCTACCGGCCCCTCCTGGACGCCGTCGCCCAGCTCGCCCCCGGCGAGGCCCGGCTCAGCGCCAAGGCCGCCGGACAGCGGCTGGAGGCCCTCGGCTACGCCGACCCGGCCGCCGCCCTCCGGCATATCGAGGCCCTCGCGTCCGGCGTCAGCCGCAAGGCCGCCATCCAGCGCACCCTGCTGCCCGTCCTGCTCAACTGGTTCGCCGACTCCGCGGACCCCGACGCCGGACTCCTCGGCTTCCGCAAGGTCTCCGACGCCCTCGGCAAAACCCCCTGGTACCTGCGGCTGCTCCGCGACGAGGGCGCCGCCGCCGAGAACCTCGCCCGGGTGCTCTCCGCCGGACGGCTCGCCCCGGACCTGCTGCTGCGCGCCCCCGAAGCGGTCGCCATCCTGGGCGACCCCGGCGGGCTGCGGCCCCGCGGCCGCGACCATCTGGAACCCGAGGTGCTCGCCGCCGTCAACCGCGCCGACAACGCGGAGGCCGCGGTCGCCGCGGCCCGCGGGGTGCGGCGCCGGGAGCTGTTCCGTACCGCCGCGGCCGATCTCATCGGCTCGTACGGCACCGAGGACAGCCCCGCCGAGACCGACACCGGCGCCCTCGTCGACCAGATCGGCACCGCGCTCACCGATCTGACCGCGGCGACTCTCGCGGGCGCGCTGCGGGCCGCCGTACGGGAACGCTGGGGCGACCGGCTGCCCACCCGGTTCGCCGTCATCGGCATGGGCCGCTTCGGCGGCCAGGAGCTGTCCTACGGCTCCGACGCGGACGTCCTCTTCGTCCACGAACCCCGCGAAGGCGTCGACGACCAGGAGGCCGCGCGGGCCGCCGGGCTCGTCGTCGAGGAGATGCGGCGGCTGCTCCAGCTGCCCACCGCCGATCCGCCGCTCCTCATCGACGCCGATCTGCGCCCCGAGGGCAAGAGCGGCCCCCTCGTCCGCACCCTCGCCTCCTACGAGGCGTACTACCGCCGCTGGTCCCTGGTCTGGGAGAGCCAGGCACTGCTGCGCGCCGCCCCGATGGCGGGCGACGCGGACCTGGGCGCGCGCTTCATGGAACTGGTCGACCCGCTGCGCTATCCCGCCGAGGGCCTGGGGGAGGACGCGGTACGCGAGATCCGGCGGCTCAAGGCCCGGATGGAGTCCGAGCGGCTGCCGCGCGGTGCCGACCCCGCACTCCACACCAAACTCGGCCGCGGCGGGCTGAGCGACGTCGAGTGGACCGTCCAGCTCATCCAGATGCGCCACGGCTGGGCCGAACCGGGCCTGCGGACCACCCGCACCCGCGAGGCCCTGGCCGCGGCCCGGGCGGCGGACCTCATCAGCACGGAGGACGCGCAGATCCTCGACGAGGCATGGGTGCTGGCGTCCCGTGTCCGCAACGCGGTGATGCTGGTCCGCGGCCGCCCCGGCGACACCTTCCCCTCCGACACCCGCGAACTGGCCGCCGTCGCCCGCTACCTGGGCTTCGGCCCGGGCCATGCGGGGGACATGCTGGACCTGTACCGCCGGGTGACCCGCCGGGCCCGCGCGGTCGTCGAATCCCTCTTCTACGACGCGTAGCCGTCTCCCACTGGGGGTAGCGCCGCCCTTGGGCCTCCCGCCCCGGGGCTTCCGCACGGCCCGGCGCGGCCGGGGTCCGTCTCCGGCCGCGCGCCGTGGTCGCTTCTCGCGCAGTTCCTCGCGCCCCCGAACCCCCTTCCCCGGCCGTCCTGGCCAGGACGAGCCCCGTCAGGGGTGTTGGGGGTCCCCATTGCCGAAGGCATAGGGGGCGCGAGGAACTGCGCGAGCAACCGGGCACGGTCCGCGGCCGGGAGCCAGCCGCCGCCCTGCCGGGCGAATCCCGCAACACCTCGGGGCCCGCGGCCTCAGGCTCCCGAGGTCACCCGCAACGCCGCCAGGCGGGCCAGGCAGCCCTCCAGTGCCAGCTCGAACGCCGCGTCCGCCCGGTCCGCCGCCGGGCTCGCGGCCAGGGCCCGGGCCAGCTCCGGTGTTTCGGCCTCGTCCGCCAGGACCCACATCGGCTGCGGTGCCGCCAGGTCCAGCGCCGAGCCCAGGATCAGGTTCTCCAGGGCGATGACCGCCGTCATCACACCGTCCGCCGGGAAGCCCGCCGCCAGCAGGACGCCCACCGCCCGCTCGTACTGGGACAGCACCCGCGGCGCCCGCACCGGGGACGCCATCAGCAGCGGGATGGCCCGGGGGTGGGCCGCGAAGGCCGCCCGGTACGAGCGGGCCCAGCCCGCCAGCGCCGTACGCCAGTCCGGGGCGTCCAGCGACTCCGCGTCGATGCCCGCGCAGACCCGCTCCCGCAGCAGCTCGACGATCCCGTCCCGGCCTTCCACATGGTGGTACAGCGACCCCGTCTGGACCCCGAGCCGCCGGGCGATCGCGACCACACTGAACTCGCCCTCCTCGTCGACGAGTTGCAGAGCGACCGTCGCGATGCGCTCTCGGTCGATCAGCGATGTCCGCGGCCGTCCCATTTTTCCGCTCTCCCTCGGCTCTTCCCGGATCCTCAGCCGGAGGCTACATTGCCAAAAACCGAAACCCTTTAGGTTTCTGTTCCCCCACCGCTCACCGCCGCGAAAGGGCGTCCGCAGGTCCGGTTCCCCGCAGCACCAGGAAGGCCCCCATCCGTATGTCCGCAACCTCCCCAGGGCTCGGAAAAGGCAGGCTCGGCACGTCCGACATCGCCTTCTTCGTGGTCTCCGCGGCCGCCCCGCTGACCGTGATGGCCGGGGTCGCCCCCATCGCCCTCACCCTCGGCGGCATCGGCGCACCCGCCGGATACCTCCTCGCCGGCATCACCCTGGCGGTCTTCGCCGTCGGCTTCACCACGATGAGCCGCCATATCCGCAGCGGCGGGGCGTTCTACGCGTACATCGCCCGGGGCCTCGGCCCGGCGGCCGGTATCGGCGCCGCACTGCTGGCCATGATCGGCTACAACGGCATGGCGATCGGGATCTTCGGCCTGCTGGGCTCCGCCACCGCCGACACCGGCGCCGCGCTCTGGGGCGCGGACATCCCCTGGCTCCCGGTCTCCCTCGCCGGACTGCTGATCATCTGGTACGGCGGCTTCCGCTCCGTCGACTTCGGCGCCAAGCTCCTCGGCGTGCTCCTGGTCGCCGAGACCGGGATCCTGCTGCTGCTCGCGGCCGGTGTGCTGATCGACGGCGGGGCCGACGGGCTGGGCCTGTCGTCCTTCGCGCCCTCCGAGGTGCTGGTCCCCGGCACCGCCGCCGTACTCGCCTTCGCCTTCGCCGCGTTCACCGGATTCGAGTCGACGGTCATCTACCGGCGCGAGGCCCGCGACCCGGACCGTACGGTCCCGCGCGCCACCTACGCGGCCGTCGCCTTCCTCGGCACCTTCTACGCCTTCATCGTCTGGACGGTCGTCCAGGCCTTCGGCAGCGACCGGGTCGTCAAGGCCGCCACCGACGACCCCGGCGGCCTCTTCTTCACCGCCATCACCACCTATGTCGGGGACTGGGCCGCCGATCTGATGCATGTCCTCATCGTGACCAGCATCATCGCCTCGCTCCTCGCCTTCCACAACGCGATCAACCGCTACTCCCTGGCCCTGGCGGAGGAGGGCGTCCTGCCGAAGGCCCTGGGCCGGATCCACCCCCGGCACCGTTCGCCGTACGCCGCCGGGATCGCCCAGACCGTGCTCGGCGCGGCCGTGGTCCTCGGCTTCGCGGCCGCCGGGGCGGATCCGTACACCCAGCTCCTGCTCTGGGTGAACACCCCCGGCATGATCGGGCTGATGGCCCTGATGCTGCTGACCGCGATCGCGGTGCCCTGCTACTTCCGGCGGGTCCGGCACGACGAGGGCGTACTGCGCACGGTGGTCGCCCCGGTCGTCGCGGCCGTGCTGCTCGCCGTGGCGATCTATCTGATCGCCACCAAGGTGTCGCTGTTCACCGGGGCGTCGACCGTGGTCAACACCGTACTTCTGGCGATGGTCCCGGCGGTCTTCCTGACCGGGGTCGTCCTGGCGTTCACACTCAAGCGGCGCCGGCCGGAGATCTACGCCAACTTCGCCGCCGATCCGGACGATCCCGGTCCGGCGGACCCCGCCGGACCCGCAGAGTCCGGCCGTCACACAAGGGAGGCAGTACACCGTGGCAGCAGCTGACATCGTCCTGACCGGGGCGGCGGTCCGCACCCTCGACCCGTCCCGGCCCACCGCGGACGCCGTCGCCGTCAAGGACGGGCTCGTCGTCGCCGTCGGCGGGGCCGAGTCCGTACGGGAATGGCGGGGACCGGGCACCGAGACGGTCGATCTGACCGGGGCCGTCCTCGTCCCCGGTCTGACCGACGCCCACAGCCACCCCGTCTGGGGCCTCGAACTGGCCTCGGGCGCCGATCTGTCGGCGGTCACGGACCTGGCGGGGCTGCTGGCCGCACTGCGGGCCGCGGAGCGCCGCGAGGGCTGGGTACTGGCCTGGGGGCTGGACCACAACGCCTTCGGCGGGCGCGAACCGCACCATGCCCTCATCGAGGAGGCGCTCGACGGCGCGCCCGCGTTCATCCGCCTCTACGACGGCCATTCGGCGCTGGTCAGCGCGGCGGCCCTGAAGGCGGCCGGGATCCACGGGTCCCGGGAGTTCGCCCAGCGCGCGAGCGTGGTGTGCGACGCCGACGGGCGGCCGACGGGCCATCTCATCGAGCACGCGGCCATGGACCTGATGAGCCCGGTGGTGCCGGGCGCGCCGTTCGCCGAGCGCGGCGCGAAGCTGCTGGAACTGCTCTCCGGGATGGCGGCGACCGGTATCGCGTCGGCGCATGTGATGGACCTCGGCGGCGAGGCCCTGGAACTGCTGGCGTCCGTCGAGGAGACGGCGGAGCTGCCGGTACGGCTCCGGCTCGCGCCCTGGTGCATGCCCGGCGCCGGGGACGACGAACTGGAGTGGCTGACCGCGGTCCAGCGCGAGCACGGGCGCGGCTGGCGGGTCGGCGGGGTGAAGTTCTTCATGGACGGCACCGTCGAGGGCGGTACCGCCTGGCTGGAACACGCCGACTGCCACGGCCAGGGCACCGACGCCTTCTGGCCGGACCCGGCCGCCTACAGCGCCGCCGTGCACCGGCTGCACCGCGCGGGCGTCGGCACGGCGACCCATGCCATCGGCGACGCGGCCGTACGGCATGTCCTGGACACCGTCGAGGCGCTCGGCGACCGCGGGCCGGGCGGGCCCGTGCACCGCATCGAACACATCGAGACCGTCCCCGACAACCAGCTCGGACGGTTCGCCCGGCTCGGGGTGGTGGCGTCCATGCAGCCGCCGCACACCGCCTACACCCGCGCCGACCACACCGACGAGTGGTCGAAGCGGCTCGGCGCCGAACGGGCCGCCCGCGCCTGGCGCTGCCGCGACCTCCGGGACGCCGGCGCACTGCTGGCGCTGGGCTCCGACTGGCCCATCGCCCCCTACGACGCCCGCCGGGTGCTCGCCACCGCGCTGGCCCCCCGGGGCGCGGCGACCGGCCACGGGCTGACGGGCCTGATGGCGCTGGAGGGCTGCACCACCCACGCGGCCGCCGCGGCGGGCGAGTCCGCGACCGCGGGCCGGATCGCGGTGGGCCTGCGTGCCGACCTCACCGCACTCGGCGTGGACCCGGTGACGGCCCCCGCTGACGAGATCGCGGACGCACCGGTCCCCCTGACGATCAGCTCGGGCCGCATCACCCACCGCGCCTGACCCGCCGGGGGCGGCCCGGCGCTGCCGCGCGGCCCGCGCCCACCCGGCGGGCCCCTGCCCCGGGGAAATCCGGTTGGCAGGGGCGAGGGCCGCCGATAGCGTTCCGTTCCATGTGTGGAGTTGCAGGTATCGCAGCGATGCGTTTCCGCCCCCTCTAGCGGCGGATTCCCTCCCTTTTTCCAGGGCTTTCGCCGCTTCAGCGTGTACGCGCCGGTTCAGCGCGTACACGCCGGGCGGCCTCCTCGTGCTGCCCGGCTCACCTCGAAGCCGCGGAGACACACTCCCTTGCACTCGCACTCGCACTCGCACTCGCACTCGCACCCCCAGTCCCACTCGCACCGTCCCGGCCGGCACGAACTCGGCCAGAACTTCCTCGTCGACCGGTCCACCATCGACACCATGACCCGGCTGGTGGCCCGCACCCGGGGGCCGATTCTGGAGATCGGCCCGGGCGGGGGCGCCCTCACCCTGCCGCTCCAGGAACTGGGCCGGGAGCTGACGGCCGTGGAGATCGACGGCCGCCGCGCCGGTCGACTGCGCCGCCTGGCCCGGCCGTCCACCACCGTCGTCACCGCGGACTTCCTCCGCTATCGCGCCCCCGACACCCCGCATGTCCTCGTCGGCAACCTCCCCTTCCACCAGACCACGGCCATGCTCCGCCGGGTCCTGCGCTCTCCGGGCTGGACCGATGCCGTACTTCTGGTCCAGTGGGAGGTGGCCCGGCGCCGGGCCGGGGTCGGCGGGGCGACCCTGATGACCGCCCAGTGGTGGCCCTGGTACGACTTCCGGCTGGTCGGCCGGGTGCCCGCGGCGGCCTTCCGGCCCCGGCCGAACGTGGACGGGGGAGTGCTCACGATGACCCGCCGACAGCGGCCCCTCGTCGCCGACCGGGACCGGGCCGGCTACCAGGACCTGGTCGCCCGGGTGTTCAACGGCAGGGGCCGCGGGCTGACGGACATCGTCGGCCATGCCGTCCCCGGGCTGCCGCGGCGGCGGATCGACGACTGGCTCCGCGCGCACCGCATCCCGCGGGGCGCGCTGCCGAAGAATGTCACCGCCGAGCAGTGGGCCGATCTGTACGCACTCCCGCGCAACTGACGGGAACGGCCTGCCCGAAGATCCGAAGAGATCCGAAGAGGTCCGAAGAGGGGAGCGTCGTGCCGCCCGGCCGGGATACGGCTCGGCACGGTGCTCCCCGTTCTATCCCGTCTCTTCATTCCCTTCCCCGGTGTCACACCATCCCCATCCACCCCTTTCACCTCACATGGCTCACCTCATTCAACTGTCCGGTCTCCACATCGAAGACGAAGCCCCGGATGGAGTGCTTGTAGGGAACGAAGGGATCGGCTTCGATACGGCGGATCGACTGCCGGACGTCGTCCTCAAGATCGGCGAATGCCTCGGGCGCCCACGGCGGGCGAATTCTCGTGTCCGCCTCGATATCCGCCTTGAATTCGTCGTCCTTGAAGGTTTGCATACCGCAGTCGGTGTGGTGGATGAGCATGATCCGGCGAGTACCGAGCAGTCGCTGGCTGATAACCACCGACCGGATAGCGTCTTCCGTGACCGCGCCGCCCGCATTGCGGATGATGTGCGCGTCGCCCTCCTTCAGTCCCAGCATGGCGAAGATGTTCAGCCGGGCGTCCATGCAGGCGATCACCGCCAGCTTCCGGGCCGGGGGCAGTGCCAGCGGGCCGCCGAACGCGGCCGCGTAGGTGACGTTATTGCTGAGGTACTCGTCGATCTCGGGCCCCGAGGCCCCGGCCGCACCCGCGGCGCCCGACGCGAACTCCGATGTGTCTGACATACGTTCCTCGCTCATCCGGAAACGGGCTCGGCGCCCGTAGCGGAGGCGTTCTCCGCCCTCACGGGAGAACGTACCCATCCGAAAATCGAACAGAAAAGCATCTGGCGAATGTTCGCCACGGCGGGTCCGGGTGGGCGTCGATTTTCCGCCACCGGGAAACTGTCGCAGAAACGGAAAAGTCTACTGGTGTAGACCTCTTGTGAGCGCCCGGTGACACGGTTATGTTGCTCCCGCACCTCGCTCGCCCCCCGGAGAAACGTCACTTCTTTTCTCGAACAGAGGAGCCGCTTCCATGGTGAAACGTCTTGGTCTTGCCGTTGCTTCCGTCGCCGCTTCCGCCGGACTCGTCCTCGGCACCGCGGGGACCGCCGAGGCGAGCTGGTGGACACCCCGCAGTTACCACGCCACCGTGGCGGAGTGTCAGGCGGCCGGCCAGGCCGGTGCCGCGCAGGGCCTGTGGAGCGGGATCTTCTTCTGCAAGCAAGTTGCGCCCGGCGCGGTGCTGTTGGAGGTCCGCTACTCCTGACCTCCCGCGCGACCCCCGCGCGTCACCACCACCACGCCGCCGTGTCCGCCCGGCCTCCGCGCCCCCCTGTGAAGGAGGGGCGGACACGGACGGCGGCGCCGGTGCGCACCGTCACTCCCGGACGGCGGCGCCCGGCGCCGCCGACCCTCCGGACCCCGCCGCCCCGGGCGCCGTCCCGCCTCCCGCCCTTGCCCCCGGGACCTCCCGTCCGGCCGCGGCACCGATTCCGGTCCCGGCCTCCCGCCCGTCCGCCGCCCGTCCGTCCCCGGCGCCGCTCCCGCCCCCGCCCCCGGCCCCCCGACCGGCCCCCTGCCCGTACGCCGCCCCGGCCTCCGGCCCCCGCGCCCGGCCGCGCGCGAATTCCGCCTCGTACGCCACGGCACCCAGCGCCGACCGCGCCCGCGCGCCGATCCGGTCCACATCGCCCCGCTCGCCCGACGGCAGCGGCACTCCCACCGACTCCCTGGTCCCGGCCGCGGCCCCCAGCAGCCACACCGCCACGACCGCGTCACCGGACAGCAGTTCGGCCCCGGCCAGCCCCTCCAGCGCCAGGGCCAGCGCCCGCGGATCGCCCGTGGCCCGGGCCGCCGCCAGCCCCTCCCGCTGAAGCCGCAGCGCCTCCCGCACCCGCCCCCCGGCCTCGGCGACAAAGCCCAGCTCGGCCAGGACCAGTGGCGGTGCCGTCGGCTCGTACCCCATCCGGACATGCAGCTTCAGCACCGTCTCCCAGTGCTCCTCCGCCGCGTCCAGCCTGCCCTCCCGGCGGGCCCCCAGCGCCAGCCCGGTCTCCGCGTACAGCTCGCCGAAGACGTCCGCCTGCTCCGCAGACAGCCGCCGGGCCCGCTCGTGGAACTCCCCGGCCCGGCCCAACTCCCCGGTCAGCAGCGCGATCCGGCCCAGCCCCGAGAGCTGGAAGGACACCTCGGGCCAGAGCCCCAGGTCCTCCGCCATCCGCAGCCCCTCCCGGTGGAGCCGCCCCGCGACGGTGTACTCGCCCAGCGCCTCCGCCCGGGTCTGGAGCGCGATCATCGCCTGCAACTGCCCCCAGGCGTCGCCCACCTCGCGGAAGAGTGCCAGGCTCCGCTCGCCGTACTCCCGTACCGAGGCGAAGTCCCCCCGGAGCTTCGCCCGGAACGCCAGGGCCGCCAGCGCGGCCGCCGTGCCCCACCGGTCGCCGAGGGCGCCGAACCCGTCCAGCGCCTGCCGCACCAGCTCCTCGCCGGGGCCCGTCTCCGCGATCCCGTACAGATGCGCGCCCAGATACCAGCGGGACCAGGCGAGACCCGCGGGATCGTCCACGCCGTCGTAGCGGGAGAGCGCCGTACGGTACTCGGCCAGGGGATCCCGGGCACCCCCCAGCGCCAGCCGCATCCCGGTCAGCCGGACGGTCGCCGCGGCCACCAGCCGGGCGCGCCCCGCCGCCCCGCCGGGCCCGTCCGTACCGCCCGGAGCCGCGCCTTCCGGCCCGTCCGCACCGTTCGCCGCCATGCCCCCGGGCCCGCCCGGAGCGCCGGGCGACAGTGCCGCGGCCAGCCGGCGGGCCGCCTCCTCGTACCGCCCGCGCAGCCGCCAGTACCAGGTCAGCGCGGTGGCCAGCCGCAGCGAGCGGTCGGTGTCCCCGGCTTCGGCGGCACCGTCCAGCGCCGCCCGCAGATTGGCGTCCTCGGCATCCAGCAGCCGTAGCCACCGGCGCTGTCCATGGCCCTTCAGCAGCGGCTCCGTACGCTCGGCGAACCCCGTGTAGTACTCCCGGTGCGCCACCCGCAGCGCGTCCAGCTCACCGCGCTCCCGCAATTGTTCGAGGGCGTACGCCGACACCGACTCCAGCAGCTTGTACCGCGGCCCCTCCGGGGTGTCCGCGACCACCACCAGTGACGCGTCCACCAGCCCGGCCAGCAGGTCCAGCACCTCGAACCGGTCCACTCCGTCCGCCGGGCAGAGCGCCTCGGCGGCGTCCAGACCGCAGCCGCCGGAGTGCACGGCCAGCCGCCGCAGCACCGTGCGCTCTTGCTCGCCCAGCAACTGCCAGCTCCAGTCGACGACCGCGCGCAGGGTCCGCTGCCGGGCGGGCGCGTCCCGCAGCCCCGACGCCAGGACATGGAACCGGTCGTCGAGCCGGGCCGCCAGCTCGGCCACCCCCAGCACCCGCAGCCGGGTCGCGGCCATCTCCAGCGCCAGCG
Source organism: Streptomyces sp. NPDC003691 (assembly GCF_053981115.1). Taxonomy (NCBI): domain Bacteria; kingdom Bacillati; phylum Actinomycetota; class Actinomycetes; order Kitasatosporales; family Streptomycetaceae; genus Streptomyces; species Streptomyces sp. NPDC003691. The sequence goes on from NZ_JBSFNQ010000079.1 coordinate 32,605, forward strand.
GCAGCCCGTCCAGCCGTCGGCAGATCGCGGCGACGGTCGCCGCGTTCTCCCCGTCGACGACGATATGCGGCGCGGCCGCCCGGGCCCGTGCGGTGAACAGAGCCACCGCGTCCGCCCCGGCCAGCGGCGGCACCTCGTGCAGCCATTCGCCCCGTACCCGCAACGGCACCTGGCCGGTCGTCAGCACGGTCAGCGAGGGGGCCGCCGCCAGCAGGTCCGTCACCAGCCCGGCGACCGTGTCCACCACATGCTCGCAGTTGTCGAGCACCAGCAGCGCGGGCCGGTCGCCCAGCGCCCGCGCGATGCGGTCCGTCAGGGACCGCGGGCCCGCCGCCGTGCCCGGCGGCGGCGCGATATCGTCGCGTACCCCCAGCGCCGCGGCGACCAGCTCGGCCACCTCCGGCCCGCGGCGGCCCCGGGCCGGGGGCAGCGCGGCCAGCTCCACCAGCCGCACCCCGCCGGGAAACCCGTCGGCCGCCCCGGCCGCCACCGTCAGCGCCAGCCGGGTCTTGCCGACCCCGCCCGGTCCGGTGAGCGTCACCAGCCGATGGCGGCCGAGCGCCGCCCGTACTCCGGCGACGGCCGGATCCCGGCCGACGAGCCCGTCCGGCGCTGCCGCCCCGGGAACGTTCGTCGGCGGCCGGGCCGCGGTCGTCACCGGGGGCGGTACGGCGGCGAGCGCCGGATCCTGCGCGAGGATCGCCCGGTACAGCGCGGCGGGCTCCGGGCCCGGATCCACTCCCAACTGCTCGGCGAGGCGCTCCCGCAGTTCGGTGAAGCTGTGCAGCGCGGCGGCCTGCCGCCCGGCCAGGTACAGGGCCCGGATATGGGCCGTCCGCAGCCGCTCCCGCAGCGGGTGCAGTGCCACGAGGTCGCCCAGCTCGTCGGCGACCAGGGCGTGTTCGCCGAGGAGCAGCCGGGTCTCCGCCTGCTCCTCCAGGACGGTCAGCCGCTGCTCCTCAAGACCGGCCGCGGCGGCCCGGGCGAACTCCTCGTCCGCGAAGTCCGCGAACGCGGGCCCCCGCCACTGCCCCAGCGCGTCGGCGAACAGCCCGGCCCGGATATGCGGGTCGCCCGCGGCCCGGGCCCGGGCGGTCAACTGCCCGAAGCAGTCGGCGTCCACGGAGTCGCGGCCGGCCGTCAGTTCGTATCCGGGCGGGCGGGAGACGACCAGCTCCCGGGCACCGGGCGCCGCCGCCTCCAGCGCCCTGCGCAGGTGCCACACCTTGTTCTGGAGGGCCGCGGCCGGGCGGGCCGGGGGCCGGTCGCCCCACAGCTCCGCGACGAGCCGGTCCGCGGACACCGGACGGCCGCGGTGGGCCAGCAGGGCCGCGAGCAGGGCACGCACCTTCAGCTCGGGCACCCGGACCGTCCGCCCGTCCGCCGCCCATACGGTCAGGGGACCGAGCACTCCGAAACGCATGCAATCACGCTAACCGAGCCCCGCCGCCCACCGCACGGGTGTTCGCCGGGGCCGGGCGGCCGGCTCCCGGGCCGGACCCGGCCGGGTGCCGTGGCGGGGAGCGGGGCCGTACGGCGGGCACCGCGAGGGGCCGAGAGCGCACCGGGAGCGGACCGAGAGCGCCGCCGCGCACGCTGGTCCGCAGCCGGTGGCCGTACCGCCGGAGCAGATCCGGCACCACCCGCGGCCCCCGCCGCCCCCCCCCCCCCCCCCCCCCCCCCCCCCCCCCCCCCCCCCCCCCCCCCCCCCCCCCCCCCCCCCCCCCCCCCCCCCCCCCCCCCCCCCCCCCCC
>NZ_JBSFNQ010000080.1:0-33125 GCF_053981115.1 Streptomyces sp. NPDC003691
GGCCGACCGGCTGCTGGGCGCGGATCGTATCCGTAAGGGTGACGTGGTGATCGCGATGGCCTCGTCCGGCCTTCACTGCCCGGCCCCGTACCCGTACCCCCCCAGCGGGAGGCGACTACGCGTCGCCGCCCGCCGGGCCCGGGTCCGCCGCCGCCACATCGAGGAGCTGGTAGCGGTCGACGGCCTGCTTCAGCACCGAGCGGTCCACCAGGCCCGCCCGGGACAGCTCGGTCAGGACCGCCAGCACGATCGACGGAGCGTCGATGTGGAACCACCGGCGGGCCGCGCCCCGGGTGTCGGCGAAGCCGAAACCGTCGGCGCCCAGCGAGGTGTACGCCCCCGGAATCCACCGCGAGATCTGGTCCGGAACCGAACGCATCCAGTCGGAAACCGCCACGAACGGGCCCTCGGAGCCCGAGAGCTTACGGGTGACGTACGGAACCTGCTGCTCCTCCTCGGGGTGGAGCAGATTGTGCTCCTCCACCGCGACCGCCTCGCGCCGCAGCTCGTTCCAGGAGGTCGCCGACCAGACGTCGGCCCGTACGTCCCAGTCCTCCGCGAGCATCCGCTGCGCCTCCAGCGCCCACGGAACGGCGACCCCGGACGCCAGGATCTGCGCCGGGATCCGGCCCGCGTCCCCGGCGCGGTAGCGGTGGATGCCCTGGAGGATGCCCTCGACATCCACGTCCGCGGGCTCCGCCGGGTGCTGGATGGGCTCGTTGTAGACGGTCAGGTAGTAGAAGACGTCCTCACCGTGCGGATGTTCGGCGTCGCCGCCGTACATCCGGCGCAGCCCGTCCTCGACGATATGCGCGATCTCGAAGCCGAAGGCGGGGTCGTACGCGACACAGCCCGGGTTGGTGGAGGCCAGCAGCTGGGAGTGCCCATCGGCGTGCTGGAGGCCCTCACCGGTCAGGGTCGTACGCCCGGCGGTCGCACCCAGAACAAAACCGCGCGCGAGCTGATCGGCCATCTGCCAGAACTGATCACCGGTGCGCTGGAAACCGAACATGGAGTAGAAGACATAGACCGGGATCAGCGGCTCCCCGTGCGTCGCGTACGACGACCCGGCCGCGATCAGCGAGGCGGTACAGCCCGCCTCGGAGATCCCGTCGTGCAGCATCTGCCCGGTCGGCGACTCCTTGTACGCCAGCAGCAGTTCCCGGTCCACGGCCTCGTACTGCTGCCCCAGCGGGTTGTAGATCTTGGCGCTCGGGAAGAAGGAGTCCATCCCGAAGGTGCGGTACTCGTCCGGGGCGATCAGCACGAAGCGGCGGCCGATCTCCTTGTCCCGCATCAGGTCCTTCAGCAGCCGTACGAACGCCATCGTGGTGGCGATCGACTGCTGGCCCGAGCCCTTCTTCACCCCGGCGTACGCCTTCTCGCCCGGCAGCGCCAGCGGCTTGGACCGCACCACCCGGGTCGGCACATAGCCGTCCAGCGAGCGGCGGCGGTCGTGCATGTACTGGATCTCCTCGGAGTCCGGCCCCGGGTGGTAGTACGGCGGCAGCCCGTCCTCCAGCCGCGCGTCCGTGATGGGGATGTGCAGCCGGTCCCGGAACCGCTTGAGATCGTCGACGGTCAGCTTCTTCATCTGGTGGGTGGCGTTGCGGCCCTCGAAGTTCGGCCCCAGGGTCCAGCCCTTCACCGTCTGCGCCAGCACCACCGTCGGCTGCCCGCGGTGCTCCTCGGCCGCCTTGAACGCCGCGTACACCTTGCGGTGGTCGTGACCGCCGCGCCCCAGGTGGAGGATCTGCTCGTCGGACATGTTCGCGACCATCGCGCGCAGCCGCTGGTCACCGCCGAAGAAGTGGTCCCGGATATAGGCGCCGGTCTCGGTGGCGTAGGTCTGGAACTGCCCGTCGGGCGTCGTGTTCAGCTTGTTGACCAGCAGACCGTCCCGGTCCTGGGCCAGCAGCGGGTCCCAGGAGCGGTCCCAGATCAGCTTGATGACATTCCAGCCGGCGCCCCGGAACTGGGACTCCAGCTCCTGGATGATCTTGCCGTTGCCGCGGACCGGGCCGTCCAGCCGCTGGAGGTTGCAGTTCACCACGAAGGTGAGGTTGTCCAGGCCCTCGCGGGCCGCGATGGAGAGCTGGCCGAGCGACTCGGGCTCGTCCATCTCACCGTCGCCGAGGAACGCCCAGACCCGGGAGCGCGAGGTGTCCGCGATGCCCCGGGCGTGCAGATAGCGGTTCATCCGGGCCTGGTAGATGGCGCTGATCGGGCCGAGGCCCATCGAGACCGTCGGGAACTCCCAGAAGTCCGGCATCAGCCGCGGATGCGGATAGCTGGAGAGCCCGTTCGGGGCCTTCGACTTCTCCTGGCGGAAGGCGTCGAGCCGGGCCTCCGAGAGCCGGTCCAGCAGGAACGCCCGGGCGTAGATCCCCGGCGAGGCATGCCCCTGGAAGAAGATCTGGTCGCCGCCGTCGCCGGCGTCCTTGCCCCGGAAGAAGTGGTTGAAGCCCACGTCGTAGAGGGAGGCGGAGGAGGCGAAGGTGGCGATGTGGCCGCCGACGCCGATACCCGGGCGCTGGGCCCGGGAGACCATCACCGCGGCGTTCCAGCGGGTCGCGTTGAGGACCTTCCGCTCGATCTCCTCGTTGCCGGGGAAGAACGGTTCGTCCTTGGTGGCGATGGTGTTGACGTAGTCCGTGCTCCGCATCTCCGGCACGGCCACACGGCGCTCACGGGCCCGCTCGATGAGCCGCAGCATCAGATAGCGGGCCCGTTCCCGGCCCCGTTCGTCGACGGCCGCGTCCAGTGAGTCCAGCCACTCCTTGGTCTCTTCCGGATCGAAGTCCGGGACCTGGCTGGGAAGGCCGCCAATGATGATCGGGTTGCGATCTGATCCGGAAGCCACGCTGTTCCTTCGCTGCTCGGAGGGGAGAAGGTCCGGGGTCCCGCGGGGATCCCGGACCCCAGGGGGTCCCGGAGAATCCGGGCGTGGTGGCGGTGCCGTCCGGCCCGGGGGCCGGCCGGAGGTGTCACGGAACGCAGTCGGCCCGCTCCGGGCGCACCGCACCGCCTCCCATCGTGTACCTCGGGGCGGGAAACGTCATCTCTACCGAGAGGTAACCACCGGGTCCGCCGTCGGGCCCGGGGGCCGCAGGGCCCGGCTCCGGGCGGCCCCGCCCACTCCGTTCGGGTGGCCGGGACAGAGGGCCGTCGGGAGCCGGGTGGGAATGCGACGTATGCTGCAAAGGCGGCCGAATGCTCCGGAACGCGTCGCGGCCCCGCCGCACGTGTCGGGAGTTGCGTCGAGACGGGCGCAAACGTCACCGTTTCGGCGGTCTGGACGGCCGGGTACTTGCGCGATCCGTCCCGCCCGTGTGGACTACGGCCAACGCCGCGCGCGTGCGCGCGGCACGCAGCATCTACCGAACATGATCAGGAGGCAAGCCGTGAGCGCGACCGCGGACCACGCGGAGGAGCGGACCAACCCGGCAGCGAGGCTGGGGTTCGAGCCCGGACAGGTGGTCCAGGAGATCGGCTTCGACGACGACGCCGACCAGGATCTCCGTGAAGGCATCGAATCCGTTATCGGCCAGGATCTGGTGGACGAGGATTACGAGGACGTCGCCGACGTCGTCGTCCTCTGGTTCCGGGATGAGGACGGCGACCTGACGGACGCCCTGGTGGACGCCATCGGCCTGCTCGACGAGGGCGGCATGATCTGGCTTCTCACCCCCAAGACGGGTCGGGACGGCTATGTGGAGCCCAGCGACATCCAGGACGCCGCCCAGACGGCCGGACTGTCGCAGACCAAGAGCATCAGCGTCGCCAAGGACTGGATCGGCACCCGGCTGAGCGCCCCCAAGCGCTGACCGGTACGGCGCGCTCCGCGCCGTACGCCGCCGTCCGGGAACCGGGCGCCCGCCTCCTTCCGGCGGCCGGGCAGCCCTCCGGCGCCCCCTGACCCCCTCGGGCCGAGCCCGAGGGGGTCAGCCGCGTTTCCGCGGGGGCCGGCCCCCGCGCGCCCGCGCCCCGGCACCTCGGACCCCGGCACCCCGGACCTCGGTGCCCCGGCCCCCTGCCCCGCGCCCGTATACGGCCCGGTGCCCGGCCCCGGATCCCGCCCCCCTGCCCCCGGCCCCGGATCCCCGCCCCCCTGCCCCCGGCCTCCCGGGCCGGTGCCGGCCGCGCGCCGGGCCCGCTTAGGGTGGAGGCGGCCCCGGACCGCCCCCGTATCCCGGTAACGGCGTCCGGGCGGAATCCGAACGGCACCCGCGGAAGGAACCCACGCGTCTCATGGCCATCGAGGTCGGCACCCAGGCTCCCGAATTCACCCTCAAGGACAACCACGGCCGTACGGTCCGGCTCGCCGACTACCGCGGCGAGAAGAACGTGGTCCTCCTCTTCTACCCGTTCGCCTTCACCGGCGTCTGCACGGGCGAGCTGTGCGCGCTCCGCGACGAGCTGCCCCGGTTCATGAACGACACCACCCAGCTCCTCGCGGTCTCCAACGACTCCATCCACACCCTCCGCGTCTACGCGGAGCAGGAAGGTTTCGAGTACCCGCTGCTCTCCGACTTCTGGCCGCACGGCGAGGTCTCCCGGGCCTACGGCGTCTTCGACGAGGACAAGGGCTGCGCCGTCCGCGGCACCTTCGTCATCGACAAGGAGGGGATCGTCCGCTGGAGCGTGGTGAACGGCCTGCCGGACGCCCGTGACCTGAACGACTACGCCAAGGCGCTGGAAACTCTGTGACGAACGGGCAAAACCTGATGTAGCAACCGGGACGGATCGGACGCCCGACCGCTCCGGAACCTGTTTCACGCGGGACCCGGTCACTAGGATCCGTATGTTGATCCGACACGAAACGCACCACGGGGGCGCTGCCCCTGATCACCTATGGAGGGACTCGTGGGAGTCAGCCTCAGCAAGGGCGGCAACGTCTCGCTGACCAAGGCCGCACCCGGACTGACCGCCGTCACGGTCGGCCTCGGTTGGGACGTCCGTACCACCACCGGCACGGACTTCGACCTGGACGCCAGCGCCCTGCTGACGAACGCCGAAGGCCGGGTCGCCGACGACGGCAACTTCGTCTTCTTCAACAACCTCAAGAGCCGCGACGGTTCCGTCGAGCACACCGGTGACAACCTCACCGGCGAGGGCGACGGCGACGACGAGCAGATCAAAGTCAACCTCGCGGCCGTGCCGGCCGATGTCGACAAGATCGTCTTCCCGGTCTCGATCTACGAGGCCGAGAACCGCCAGCAGTCCTTCGGCCAGGTCCGCAACGCGTTCATCCGCGTGGTCAACCAGGCCGACAACAACGAGCTGGCGCGGTACGACCTGACCGAGGACGCCTCGACCGAGACCGCCATGGTCTTCGGCGAGCTGTACCGCCACGGCGCCGAGTGGAAGTTCCGCGCCATCGGCCAGGGTTACGCCTCCGGCCTGCGCGGTATCGCCCAGGACTTCGGCGTCAACGTCTGACCGCAGCCGCACCACCGTCCGGCGCCGCACCTCTCCGAAGTGCGGCGCCGGTCGTTCCTCTCGCGGCCGGGCGCGTTGCGGTCGCGTCTTCGGGGGCATGCATGCGGGGCAGGGGCATGCAGCGACGACACACGTCATCTGGGGAGGACAAGATCATGGGCGTCACACTCGCCAAGGGAGGCAATGTCTCCCTCTCCAAGGCCGCACCGAATCTGACGCAGGTGCTCATCGGGCTCGGCTGGGACGCGCGTTCCACCACCGGCGCCGATTTCGACCTGGACGCCAGTGCGCTGATGTGCAACAACGGCCGCGTCCTGGGCGACGACTACTTCATCTTCTACAACAACCTCCGGAGCCCGGACGGTTCCGTCGAGCACACCGGTGACAACCTCACCGGAGAGGGCGACGGCGACGACGAGTCGCTGATCGTGGACCTCAGCCAGGTGCCGCCCGCCGTCGACAAGATCGTTTTTCCGGTCTCCATCCATGACGCCGATAACCGGGGTCAGACGTTCGGCCAGGTCAGCAATGCTTTTATCCGGGTGGTCAACCAGGCCGACGGACAGGAACTCGCGCGGTACGACCTCAGTGAGGACGCTTCCACCGAAACCGCGATGATCTTCGGCGAGCTGTACCGCTACGGCGCGGAGTGGAAGTTCCGTGCAGTGGGCCAGGGGTATGCGTCGGGACTGCGGGGTATCGCTCTAGACTTCGGGGTCAATGTTTCGTAAAGCCGCGCACGGGGCGAGGCGGACTGGCAACTCGCCCTGGCTGTGCGGGGAGAACCCTCCCACGGGCTACCCGGGGGGCTTCGGGGGACCCCCACCTAACACGATTGGGTAGCAGTGGTTCTGAAAACCTTCGGCTGGTCGTTCGCGGTGACCGCGCTCGGCCTGGTCGCTGCGGTGTTCTACGGCGGCTGGACCGCCTTCGGCATCGTGGCGATCCTCTCCGTCCTGGAGATTTCGCTCTCGTTCGACAATGCGGTGGTCAACGCCGGAATCCTGAAGAAGATGAACGCCTTCTGGCAGCGCATCTTCCTCACCATCGGCATTCTCATCGCCGTTTTCGGCATGCGGCTCGTCTTCCCCGTCGTCATTGTCGCCGTCTCGGCGAGCCTCGGTCCCATCGAGGCCGTCGAACTGGCCTTCAACGACAAGGAGAAGTACGAAGAGCTGGTCACGGACGCCCATGCGTCCATCGCCGCCTTCGGCGGCATGTTCCTGCTGATGATCTTCCTGGACTTCATTTTCGAGGACCGGGACATCAAGTGGCTCGGCTGGCTGGAGCGCCCGCTCGCCAAGCTCGGCAAGGTCGACATGCTCTCGGTCTGCATCTCCCTGATCGTGCTGCTGATCAGCGCGCTCTACCTGGCACCCGAGGCCCACACGCACTCCGGGGCACAGGACAAGACCGAGACCGTCCTGCTCTCCGGTATCGCCGGTCTGATCACGTACCTCGTCGTCGGCGGCCTCTCCGGCTACTTCGAGAACAAGCTCGAAGAGTCGGAGGAGCGCGAGCACGAGGCCGAGGAGGCCGCCCGCAAATCCGGCAAGCGGGTCACCGCCCTCCAGGTCGGCGGCAAGGCAGCCTTCTTCATGTTCCTCTATCTGGAGGTCCTCGACGCCTCGTTCTCCTTCGACGGGGTCATCGGCGCCTTCGCCATCACCAACGACATCGTGCTGATGGCCATCGGTCTCGGCGTCGGCGCGATGTACGTCCGTTCGCTGACGGTCTACCTGGTCCGCCAGGGCACCCTCGACGACTACGTCTATCTGGAGCACGGCGCGCACTACGCCATCGGCGCGCTCGCCACCCTCCTGCTCGTCACCATCCGCTTCGAGGTCAACGAACTCATCACCGGTTTCATCGGTGTGGCGCTGATCGGCTGGTCCTTCTGGTCCTCCGTCCAGCGCAACAGGAGGGTGGCCGCCGAGGGCGAAAAGGCCCGGCCACACTCCGAAGCCGGGGTGTGACGACCGGCGTATTGCGGAACGCTCTCTGCGGGGCGGCTCCGGGGCACCGGTCCCGGGCCGCCCCGCGCGGCGCCCGCCGGCGGGCGGAGGCCGGCGGGGAGAGCGGGGAAGAAGGGTCCATCGGACGGTCCGTGGGCGAGGGGCCCACCGACACACCACTGGGGGTGGCGACACATGGCCTTCTGGGACGGTCTCCTGCGGGGCGGGGCGAACCAGTTCGACCTGGGCACCGCGGCGGCGAACGCGATCGCCCTGACGAAGCGGCGACCGACGGTCTCCCTGACCGAGCAGGGCGCGGCCACCGGCCATCTGCGGGTCAATCTGTCCTGGCGGATGCGGACCTCGGACATCGAGGGCCGCTCCAGGCAGAGCGGACAGCTCTTCCGCCATCCGTTCAAGCTCTTCCAGCCCGAAGTCGTCCAGGCCCACACCCAGGGCATGGTCAATGTCGACCTGGACCTCGGCTGCCTGTACGAACTCGCCGACGGCAGCAAGGGCGTGGTGCAGCCGCTCGGCGGCTTCCTCGGCTCCACCAACGAGGCGCCGTACGTCAAGGGCAGCGGCGACGACCGCTTCGGCTCCGGCTCCGGGGAGACGATCTACGTCAACCTGGACCATCACGAGGAGATCAAGCGGCTGCTGTTCTTCGTCTACATCTACGACCAGACCCCGGCCTTCGACCGTACGCACGCGATCGTCACCCTCTACCCCAGCAGCGGCCCCCGGGTCGTCGTCGAACTGGACGAACGGGCTCCACAGGCCCGGTCCTGCGCCGTGTTCAGCATGGAGAACATCAAGGGCCAGATGATCGTCCGCCGCGAGGTGAAGTTCGTCTACGGCTTCCAGGCAGAGCTCGACCGGCTGTACGGATGGGGTCTCCAATGGGGTCGCGGCTACAAGACCAAGGCATAGAAGACACAGCAGGCACAGCAGGCGCAGCAGGCATTGAAGGCACAGCAGGCACAGAAGGCGCGGGCCGGGTCCGGAAGGCAGCGCCGTTCGCTCCGCGGGCGGGCCCCGCGGGGCTCCGCGGCCCGGGCCCCGGAGCGGCTACCGGTCGCGGGCCCGGCCCGGCACCGGCGGCCGGGGCGGGAGCGGCCGGTGAGCCCGCCCGCGGCCCCCGCCGTCCCCGCCGCCCCCGGGGGCCGTGTCCGCTCCCGGGCCGTCCGGCGGGCCCGGCAGGATCCGGCAGGCACACCCGGGGCAGTGTCCGTAAAGTCCCGCCCGCCGGGCGGACGGCGCCACTTTGCGGACAGCACGCGGAGCGTCGGCGACTGACGACAACGCGGCGAGCGGGCGTGCCAGGGCACGCGAGCCCGGCAAGATCCGTAAGAGACGGCCTAGGCGCGGATGAACTGCGGCCCCATCGGCGGCAGCCGGAACTCCTGGCCGCCCGGCGCCCCGGGCACCGGCCCGCGGCCCGGCCCCGGCTGCTGGTGGACCCGGGCCGGCCGGACGGCCGGCGGCCGCGCCGGGGGCGGCGGCGCCTGCGGGACCGGTGGCACGGCGGCCCCGGGCCGGGCGGCGTTCTCCGGTTCCGGAGCCGCGGCGGCCGCTCCGGCTTCCGGATCCGATTCGTCCACCGAGATCCCGAACGCCGTGGCCAGCCCCACCAGCCCGGTCGGATACCCCTGCGCCACCGCCCGGAACTTCCAGGTGTCGCCGCGCCGGTACAGCTCGCCGCAGATGATCGCGTTCTCCGCCCCGGTCTCCGGCCGTACGTCGAAGACCGCGAGCGGCTCCGCGTCCGCGGCCGCCGCGTCGTACAGCGCGATCCGCAGATCGGTCACCAGCCGGAAGGTGTCGCCGTCCGAGGAGGCGGCCAGCACGATCTGGTCGACGGAGGCGTCGAGCGCGGCGAGGTCGGCCTCGACGGTGTCCGTCAGATGCTCCCCGACCCGCTTCTTCGACAGCCGGCGCACCAGGCCGGAAGGGTGCCGCGGCTGGTTGTAGAAGACGAAGTCCTCGTCCGTCCGGACCCGGGCGTCCGCGCCGAGCAGCAGCGCGGAGGCGTCCACGTCGGGTACGCCCGTCCCGGGGGTCCAGCGCAGCACCGCCCGTACGGCCGGGGCGTTGAGAGCGACGTTCGAGCCCTTCACCATCGCGTGCGTCATGTCCGCCATCCTGCCTCCCCCGGGGCCGGGCGGACAATGCGGGGCGCCGGGCGCGTCCGCGGGTGCGCCCCCGGGCGGACCGCCGCCCGGACCGGCTCCCCGGCGGGCCCCCGCGCCCCCTCCGCTGCGTACACCGCCGTACGGAACGGCCCGGCGCGGCCCGGACACGGGTCGCCGGGCCGCCGCGCCGGACCGGGCGGACGATGCTCCCGCGTCATCCCGTGTTCACCGGGGCGGGGAACCCCCGCCATGCTTTCGTACGTACTATTACCGGCCACGTCGTTACGGCGGGCCGCCATCCAGTACGGGGGACATCAATGCGTCATTTCGGGCAGCTTTCGCCTGCCGTCCGGCAACGCTTGTTCCACCGGGAACCGGTCGAGTTCACGGCGGCTTCCCCCGCCGGGGTCCTCGCCGCAGCCCTCGGAGCCACCCTCTACAGCCCGGCCACCAGGCCCCGCCTCGCCGACGACGTCCTGAAGCAGGTCGCGACGGGCGTGGTCTCCATGGTCGTCTGCCTGGAGGATTCCATCGACGACGCCGAGGTGCCGGCCGCCGAGGAGAACCTCGTCCGGCAGTTCGCCGATCTCGACGCCCGGGCCGAGGCCGGCTTCGAACCACCGCTGATGTTCGTCCGGGTCCGGGAGCCCGCGCAGATCCCCGATCTGGTCCGCCGGTTCGGAGAATCGATTCGCCGGGTGTCCGGATTTGTACTGCCGAAGTTCACCGAGGAGCGCGGCGGGCCCTTCCTGGAGGCCCTCACCGCCGCCGAGGCGGCCAGCGGGCAGCGGCTCTTCGCGATGCCGGTGCTGGAATCCCCGGAACTGCTCCATCTGGAGACCCGCCGCCAGACCCTCGCCGGGATAGCCGCCACCGTCGACAAGTACCGGGACCGGGTGCTGGCACTGCGTCTGGGGGTGACCGACTTCTGCTCGGCGTACGGGCTGCGCCGCTCGCCGGACATGACCGCGTACGACGTCCAGATCGTCGCGGCCGTCATCGCGGACGTGGTCAATGTCCTCGGCCGCGCCGACGGCACCGGCTACACCGTCACCGGCCCGGTCTGGGAGTACTTCCGCCTCCAGGAGCGGATGTTCAAGCCCCAGCTGCGCCGGAGCCCCTTCATGGAGGGCCGCGCGGACGAACTCCGTACCGCCCTTATCGAGCACGACCTCGACGGACTGCTCCGCGAGATCGAACTCGACCGTGCCAACGGCCTCAGCGGCAAGACGTGCATCCACCCCTCGCACGTCCTGCCGGTGCATGCGCTCTCCGTGGTCAGTCACGAGGAGTTCAGCGACGCGCAGGACATACTCCGCCCGGAGCGCGGCGGCGGCGGAGTGCTTCGCTCCGCGTATACGAACAAAATGAACGAGGTGAAGCCGCACCGCGCCTGGGCCGAACGGACCCTGCTGCGGGCGGCCGCCTTCGGGGTGGCCCGGGAGGACGTCGGCTTCGTGGAGCTGCTCACGGCCGGGCACAGCGCTTCATGAGCGGTCCCGGAGTGCCGCGTACCGCCGGCCCGGCGGCGGGTACGGGGGCGGGCCCGGCGAGTCACGCGAGTACGGCGGGCCCGGCGGATCCCACCGGCCCGGCAGGCCGGGCAGGCGCGGCAAATGTATCGAGTACGGCCAAAACGGCGGAGAACGTGGTGACGGAGGGAACGGACGCGATGGTGTGGTCGGGACGATGGGTCGCCGAGCGGCTCGGCGTCGGGCTCGACGGGGACGAGGAGCTGCGTTCCCTGCTCGGGCTGGCGCTGCGCCGCAACCCGAAGCGGGCCCATCTGCTCGTCTCCAACGTGCTCGGCAAGCACATTCCGCAGTCACCCGCGGTGGTGTACGAGTCGGGGCACGGCCTCGGGGTCCGGGTGCGGGCGCTGCTCGGTGAGGAGGAGGCCGCCCGGGCGGTCGTCCTGGGGTACGCGGAGACGGCCACCGGCCTCGGCCACGCGGTGGCGGACGGCCTCGGCCTCGCGCCGTACCTCCACTCCACCCGCCGCCCGGTGCCGGGGGTCGCCACCGCCGGGGGCTTCGAGGAGTCGCACTCCCACCACACGTCCCATCTGCTGCTGCCGGAGGACCCGGAACTGCTGGCCGGGCCCGGCCCGCTGGTCCTGGTCGACGACGAGTTCTCGACGGGCAACACCGTGCTCAACACGGTCCGCACCCTCCACGAGCGCTATCCGCGCGACCGTTATGTCGTTGTCGCCCTGGTGGACATGCGCGCCCCGGCGGACCGGGAGAAGCTCACCGACTTCGCGGCCGGTCTCGGAGCCCGCGTCGATCTGATCTCCCTGGCCTCGGGGACGGTGATCCTCCCGGACGGGGTCCTGGAGAAGGGCCGGGCCCTGGTGGAGCGCTGGTCGGCACCGGACGGCCCCGCGGCGCCCGGCAGCCCCGGAAGCGCTGCGGCGGCGACAGCCGGGACCACGGCGGAGACCCTGACCGGAACCGGAACCGGAACCGGAAGCGGAAGCGGAAGCGGGGCGGGGGCCGTACCCCGTACCGCACCCCCCGCGGCCGTCGGCACCGTACGCCGTGCGGTGCTTCCCTGGCCGGAGGCCGTCCCGGACGGCGGCCGCCACGGCTTCCTCCCGGCCCACCGCGTATCCCTGGAGTCGGCTCTGCCGTCCCTGGCCGCGGCGGTGGCGGCGGCGCTGCCGGCGGCGGTACGGGGGAGCGGGCCGGGCCTCGGCACCGGCGCGGCCGCCCCCGGTCAGGTCCCCGGCCCCCGGGACCGGCCAGCCGGGACTTCCGGAACTTCCGGGACTTCCGGGGAGGCCGCCCCCCGGCGCCCGCGCGTCCTCGTCCTCGGCTTCGAGGAGCTGATGTACGCGCCGCTGCGCCTGGCGACCGCCCTGGAGGACACCCTCGACGCCGAGGTCCGCTACTCGACGACCACCCGGTCGCCCGTGCTCGCCGTCGACGACCCGGGGTACGCCATCCGTACCCGGATCACCTTCCCCGCCCACGACGACCCCGCCGAGGGCCCCGGCGAGCGCTACGCGTACAACGTCGCGGGCGGTGGCTACGACGCCGTGGTCGCCGTCGTCGACTCGGTCGCCGACACGCCCGCGCTGCACGCCCCCGGCGGACTGCTCGCGGCGCTCACCGAGCACACCCCGCACGTGGTGCTGGCCGTGGTCCCCAGCCGTGTCCCGGGAGCGGGTACGGGGGCGGGTACGGACCCGCGCCCGGCTCCCGTACCCGCGTCCGCATCCGCGTCCGTACCGTCGCAGGCCGCCCAGGCGGCAGAACCGGAACCGGAACCGGAAAGGTCATCCATGCTCCCCGAGCCGCTGCGCGGCCCCGCCTTCTCGTCGTACGCGCCCGAGGACGTCGGCTGGCTGCTCCAGGACCTCTCGGACACCCGGCTCGAAGCCCCCACCGAGGAGCGCGAGGAGGCCATCCAGAACGGCGGCGCCCACTACGCCGAATCCCTCCCGGTCGAGTACCAGCCCAGCGACGACTACCAGCGGCTCTTCCAGCGCGCCCTCGACGATTCCGCGCTCCGGATCGCCCGGGCCGTCGGTACCGTCACCGAGACCGTGCTCGCCGAGCGCTCGCCCCGGCCGGTCCTGGTCTCCCTGGCCCGGGCCGGCACCCCCGTCGGCGTTCTGATGCGCCGCTGGGCCCGGCAGCGCCACGGTCTGGACCTGCCGCACTACGCGGTCTCCATCGTCCGGGGCCGCGGCATCGACGCCAACGCGCTGCGCTGGCTGCGCGACCACCACGACCCGGCCGACGTCGTATTCGTCGACGGCTGGACCGGCAAGGGCGCGATCACCCGTGAACTGGCCGCGGCGATCGGCGAGTTCGAGGGCTTCGACCCGAGGATCGCGGTCCTCGCCGACCCGGGCGGCTGTGTGTCCACGTACGGCACCCGCGAGGACTTCCTGATCCCCTCCGCCTGCCTCAACTCCACGGTCTCCGGGCTGATATCGCGGACCGTCCTCCGCGCCGACCTGGTCGGCCCGGACGACTACCACGGCGCCAAGTTCTACCGCGAGCTGCGGGACGCCGATGTCTCCGGGCATTTCGTCGACACCGTCGCCGCCCGCTTCGACGAGGTCGCCGCGGCCGTCGCCACCGAGGTGAAGGAGCTGCTGTCCAGCGACCGCACCCCCACCTGGGAGGGCTGGGCCGCCGTCGAACGGATCAGCGAGGAGTACGGCATCCACGACGTCAACCTGGTCAAGCCGGGGGTCGGCGAGACCACCCGGGTGCTGCTGCGCCGCGTCCCGTGGAAGATCCTCGCCCGGGCCGGAGCGGGCCGGGACCTCGACCATGTACGGCTGCTGGCGGAGCAGCGGGGCGTGCCCGTGGAAGAGGTCGAGCACCTCCCGTACACCTGTGTCGGGCTCATCCACCCCCGCTACACCCGGGGCGCGACCGGCGCCGACGGCAAGGCGGTGACGGCCCCGTGACCGCCGCATCCGTCCCCGCGCCTGCTGCCGATTCCGCTCCCGCGCCCGTTTCCCCGCCCGCGCCCGCTTCCGCCCGGCTGGTCGCCAGCGACCTCGACCGGACGCTGATCTACTCGGCGGCCGCCCTCCAGCTGACCGGCCCCGACGCGCTCGCGCCCCGGCTGCTCTGCGTGGAGGTCTACCAGGCCAAGCCGCTGTCGTACCTCACCGAGACCGCGGCCGGGCTGCTGGCCCGCGTCGCGGCGGAGACGGTGTTCGTCCCCACCACCACCCGGACCCGGGAGCAGTACGGCCGGATCCGGCTGCCCGGCCCGCCGCCCGCGTACGCGGTCTGCGCCAACGGCGGCCACCTCCTGGTCGACGGTGTCTCCGACCCCGCGTGGCAGCGGACCGTCGCCGCCCGCATGGAGGGCGAGTGCGCCTCCCTGGCGGAGGTCCGGTCCCATCTGCTGGCCGTCGCCGACCCCGCGTGGGTGCTGAAGGAGCGGGTGGCCGAGGACCTCTTCGCCTATCTCGTGGTGGACCGGGCGCTGCTGCCCGAGGGCTGGGTCAAGGAGCTGACCGACTGGGCCGAGCCGCGGGGCTGGTCCGTCTCGCTCCAGGGCCGGAAGGTGTACGCCGTACCGAAGCCGCTCACCAAGAGCGCGGCGGTACGGGAGGTGGCCCGGCGGGCCGGCACGGCGGAGATCCTGGCGGCCGGGGACTCCCTGCTCGACGCCGACCTGCTGCTGGCGGCGGACCGGGCCTGGCGCCCGGGACACGGGGAGCTGGCGGCGGAGGGCTGGTCGGGCCCACGGGTCACGGCACTGGCGGAGAGCGGTGTGCTGGCGGGCGAGGAGATCCTCCGGCGGTTCCTGGCGCCGTAGGGCCTCGCCCCCGGTGTCCTCGCCCCCGGCGCGCTTGCCGAAAACTCTGCCTTGACGGCAACGGCAACGGGCACGTCTACACCCACAGCTGCAACGGCGGCGGCTACCAGAAGTGGCACTGACCGCCGCGGGGTGAGTACGGAAAGGGGCCGGTCGCGCCCCGCCCTTTCCCGCCCTGTTTCTTCCGTCCCGCCTTGTTTCTTCCGTCCCGGCCTCGGAGGCTGTCTCGGCACCGGGAAACCGGAAAGTAGCACTCCATAAACTTTCGCAAACGCCCTGCGGTTTCTCGGCGTACCGGTAAACGGCGGACGCCCCGTCCGGCACAAGGCCGGACGGGGCGTCCGATTTCCGGGGTGGGCCCCCGGAAAAGCTCTAGGCCCGGCGCGACCCCGACCCCGACTTCATCAGCCGGACGACGAAGAACGCCACGACCGCGAGGACCGCCACGCCCAGGACGACCTTGGAGTAGGTGGACACGTACCCCGTCACGGACTCCCAGTTCTCGCCGAGCAGATATCCGGCGAGGACGAAGACGGTGTTCCAGATCGCGCTGCCGAGCGTCGTCAGCCCCAGGAAGAGCGGGAGCGACATGCGCTCCACACCCGCGGGGATGGATATCAGCGAGCGGAAGATCGGGATCATGCGCCCGAAGAAGACGGCCTTCGGCCCGTGCTTGATGAACCAGGCCTCCGTCTTCTCGATGTCGGAGACCTTCAGCAGCGGCAGCTTCGAGGCGATCGCGATCGTACGGTCGCGTCCGAGCGCCGCCCCGACCCCGTACAGCGCCCAGGCTCCGACGACCGAGCCGATCGTGGTCCACAGCAGCGCGGCGTACAGGTTCATCTGGCCCGTGCTGGACGCGAAGCCGGCGAGCGGAAGAATCACTTCACTGGGGAGCGGTGGAAAGAGGTTCTCCAGGGCGATGGCGATGCCAGCGCCCGGTGCGCCGAGGGTGTCCATCAGGCTGTTGATCCAGCCCGGAGCACTGCTCTCGATCGGCGCGGCGGCGTTCACGATCATGGGGTCCATGCCTCAAAGGTAATGAATGCGAGCTGAAGACAGTCTGAAGCCCCCCACACACTGACCTGCGGTTTACCGCAGTGTGCCGTTGGGGTGCACTGGCTAGCGTAGTCGCCGTAACGGGCTGGGGCCGGGCTCCCGGGAAGGATCCGGACGAGATCGGGACAGAGCCGGGGGACGCAAGGGGCAGAGGGGGCGTGACGGACATGGGAGCAGCGGGAGCCGCCGGAGATGCCCCGGGGACGGGCCGTGCGGCTCCCGGGGATACAGGTCTCCCGCCCTCCGGAGACACGGGTCTCCCGCCCTCCGGCCCCACCCACCCCACCCTTCTCGCCGACACCACCACCCCCACTGCCCCCGGCAGGCTCACCGGGCTGGTCATCAGCGGGACACGGGCCGTGGTGGGGCTGCTGGCCGGGGCGCTGACCGCCCTGGCGGCGCTGCTCGCCGCCGTACCCGCCGGACTGGCCCTGCTCGCGGTCCTCGCGCTGCCCCGGGCCCGCCGCGCCGTCCTACGCCCGCTCTCGGCCCTCGCGGTCCGGGCCACCCGGACCGAGCTGCGCCGCCTGGAGCGGTGCTGCGGTATCCGCCCCCCGGCCGCGTACCCGCCCGCCGACGCGCTCCGCTACGCCGCGTACCGCATCCCCCTGGGCCTTCTCGGCGGGATGGTCCTGGGGCTCATGGCCACCGGGCTGCTCTGGTTCCTGGTCGGGTTCTTCGGCTGGTTCGTGATCTCCGTGGACTATCCGCTGGAGGTGCTCGGCACCGGGCTCCTCGGGGCGTTCCTGCTGGTCCTCACCGCGCAGGGCGTCCACGGCACGGTCCTGCTGGAGGAGCGGCTGGTCCGGGCCGTCCTCGGCCCCGGCCCGCACGAGGCCCTCCGGCGGCGGATCGACCAGCTCGCGACCAGCCGGTCCGAGGTCGTCGACGCCGTCGACGACGAGCGGCGCCGGATCGAACGCGATCTCCACGACGGGGTGCAGCAGCGGCTGGTCGCCCTCGGGATCCTGCTGGGCCGGGCCCGGCGCAGCCCCGACCCCGAACGGGCCGGTCTGCTCCTCCGCCAGGCCCAGGAGGAGAGCCGGCGGGCGCTGGCCGAGCTGCGGGAGGTCGCCTGGCGGGTCCATCCGGCGGTGCTCGACGAGGCCGGGCTGCCCGCGGCGCTGGAGAGCGTCGCCGAGCGCAGCCCGCTCCCGGTGGACCTCCACTACGACGACGGGGGCCGCCCGCCCGGCCGCCGGACCGGGACGGTGCTGTACTTCGTGGTCTCGGAGGCCGTCACCAATGTCGTCAAGCACACGGCGGCCCGCCGGATCGGGATCGCGGTCCGCCGGGACGGGGACCTCGTCCGGCTGACCGTCGAGGACGACGGAGCGGGCGGCGCCGACCCGGCGGGCGGCGGACTCACCGGGCTGGCGCGCCGGGTCGCCGCCCTCGACGGCCGGTTCGCGGTGCACAGCCCGCCCGGCGGACCCACCACCATCACCGCGGAGCTGCCGTGCGCATAGTCGTCGCCGAGGACTCGACCCTGCTGAGGGAGGGGCTCGTCCGGCTGCTCGCCGAGGAGGGCCACGAGGTCGTCGCCGCCGTGGGCGACGGCGAGGCGCTGCTTGCGGCCGTCGCGGCCGGGCCGCCCGATGTGGTCGTCGCCGATGTCCGGATGCCCCCGACACATACCGACGAGGGCCTGCGGGCGGCGCTGGAGATCCGCCGCCGCTGGCCGGAGGTGGGGGTACTGGTGCTGTCCCAGTACGTGGAGCGCCGGTACGCCGGTGAGCTGCTGAGCGGCGAGTCCCGGGGCGTGGGTTATCTGCTGAAGGACCGGGTCGTCGAGATCGACGAGTTCCTCGACGCGCTGGAGCGGGTGGCGCGGGGGAGGGCCGCCTTCGACCCGGAGGTCGTCCGGCGGCTGATGGCCCGCAGCACCCGGACGGACCTGCTCTCCCGGCTGACGGGCCGGGAGCGGGAGGTCCTGGCGGAGATGGCGCAGGGGCATGCCAACGGGGCGATCGCGGAGCGGCTGTACGTATCGCAGAGCGCGGTGGAGAAACACATCAACGCGATCTTCGACAAGCTGGAGCTGCCGAGGGCGGCGGGCTACTCGCGGCGGGTGATGGCGGTCCTGCGCTATCTGGGCACCTGAGGCCTCCGGCGCCGCTCACTCGCCGTACCGCCCCTGACGTACGGGGATCCGCCGCACGGCACCCGGCAGCGGTACGGACTCCCGCCCGCACCGCACCTCCCCCGGTCGTTCCCGGTCAGCCGCAGCGACCGCCGCCGCAGCAGCCGCCGCCCCCGCCACCCATGGCCGGGCTCGGCGCACCGGCTGCGGCCGTACCGCCGACGGCGACGGCGGAGAGCAGCTTGACCGTGTCGTCGTGGCCGGCGGGGCAGCTCGCGGGCTCGCCGGAGCGGGCCATCGGCCGGTCGACCTCGAAGGTGTTGTCACAGGTGCGGCAGCGGAACTCGTATCGGGGCATGGCCCAAGGCTACGCGCCGCCCCCGGATTCGTGCGCCCCTGTGGATACCGCAGAGCCCCGTGCCTGCGCGGCCCGTGCCTCGGCCTCGGCGGCCGCCTCCTGGGGGTGGCGGGCCTTCCAGTACGGATTGTCGTGGGGCAGGGTCGAGCTGACCCGCCCGTACATCCCGAAGAACATCAGCAGCAGCCCGACCACAAAGCTGAACAGCACGTTCTGAATCTTGAACGCGAAGGGGTTGAAGCTGGTGTCCAGCAGCGCGAGATTGATGAAACCGCTGGCGATGAAGAGGACGCCGAGGACCATATTGAGCGTCGAGGCGAAGTTCCCGCCCTTGACCATCCCGAAGAGCAGCAGCGCACCGACACAGATGGAGAGCACGCTCAGGGCGCCGTTGCTGTTCAGACCGATGACGGTGTTGCCCTCGGTGTTGAAGAAGCCGATCTTGTCGATCAGCCCCAGGATTCCGAAGGCGAGGAGGAAGGCTCCCATGATTCCCGCGCCGATCCGGTAAACCGTGCTGAGCCGGTGGTCGACGGGCAGATGCTCGTCGAGTCTGGTGCGCGGGCGGTCCTGCCGCGACCGGGTCCTGTGGGGCAGTACGTGTGCGGCCATCAGCGGCCTCCTCGGGTACGAACCGTTTCGCGTACTCGTACCTCCCAGCATCCGCCCGCACCGCGCGCCCTTCAAATCAGACCGGCGCCCGCCCCTCCTCACGCCCCGGCGCGCTCCTCCCGGATCTGCTCCACGACCCGGGCGGCGGTCCGGCGGACGGCTTCCGCTTCGGTCAGGAAGTGCCAGTAGTCGGGGTGGCGCCCCTCCAGCGAGTCCACGGCCCGGTCGAGGCGGGCGACGGCGTCGTCCAGCGGACGGGCGTGCCGCGGGTCGGGCCGGTCCCGCCCGGCCATGGCGAGACGCTGGGCGTCACGGAGGGCGAAACGGGTGCGGTCGATCTCCGGCCGCCGGTCCCGGGCGACGGCGTCGAGCCGCTCCAGCCGGTCCCGGGCGGCGGAAATCGCCTCGTCCGTGCTGTTCAGCAGGGCGCGTACGGTGCCGAGGAGCGCGGTGACATCGGGCCAGCGCTGCTCCTCGCGGGCGGTGGCGGCCTCGTCGAGCCGCTGCTCGGCGAGCCGGATATCGGCGGTCGCCCGGTCGGGTACGGCCTGGAGGTCCTGCCAGCAGGCGGCGGTGTAACGGCGGCGGAGCTCGCTGAGGACCGGTGTGACCCCCTCGGCACGGGTGGTGAGGGCCTGGGCGCGGGTACGGAGGGAGACCAGGCGCTTGTCGGTGTCGGCGGCGAGCGCGGGCAGCTGCTCGGCACCGGCCCGTACCGCCTCGGCCTCGCGGAGGATGTGGTCGGCGCGGTGCAGGGTCTCGGTCACTCCGTGCTGACCGGCGCCCTGGTTGAGCCTGGTCAGCTCGGGGCCCAGCGCGGCCAGCCGGGCGGCGAGGTCGTCGGCCCGCAGCCCGGAGCCACGGACCGTGTCCAGGGCGTTGCTGGCGGCGAGCAGGGCGGCCCTGGCCCGCTCGGTGGCGGGCACCAGCCGGGCGAGCCGGGTCTCGGCCTTGTCGAGCAGCGGCCCGAGCCCCTCCCCGAACCGGTCCAGCTCGGCCTTGACGGCCACCAGCTCGTCCCGGGCCCGGTTCAGCTCGGTGCGGGCGCGGGAGGCGGCGGAGGCGTCGAGGTCGTCCCGGTCGAGATCGTGGGTGTCGACGGCGGCGATGTACCGGCCGCTGACCTCGTCGATCCGCTGCCCGAGGGCCGCGAAGCCCGCCACGGCGCGCCGGGTGGGCGGCGAATCGTCCACCGCGGTGATCGTCTCCACGGAGATCCGCAGATCGCGCTGGGCACTGTCCAGCTCGTAGAAGGCGGCGGCCGCGGCGTCCTTGGCGGCCTGGGCACCGGCCCGCAGATTCTCCCCGCGCCCCCCGAACCAGCGACGCGTCCCCCCGCCGGCGAAGGCCCCCGCCAGCGCTCCGGCGAGCAGCGGCACCGGCAGGAGCACAAGACGGACCACATCCCCGACGGCACTCGCTGTGGCTGAAGCCTGCGCCCGCGCGTGTGTCGCCGTCACATCCCTCTCCCGTGCCGTCTCGCCGTACCCGGTCGGACCATTGTCCCACCTGGTACGGACGCACACACGGGCCGTTCGGTTACCCCGCGAGCCGCACGGTCACATCGCCGTTGTCGCTCTCCACCCGTACCTTCCGCGGACTGGTGTCGTCCTGCTCGGCGTCGGACAGGCGTATCTTGCGGGACCCGTTGTCGGAGTTCGAATTGACGGCGTACGGCGCCCCGGCGCGCTCCAGGTCGAGCACGATGTCCCCGTTGTCGGTGAAGGCCTCCAGCTTCTCGGCGGCCTTCTTCATCCGCACCTTCACCCCACCGTTGTCACTCTTGACGTGCACCGCGCGCGCACTGACGTCCTCGACCCGGACGTCGCCGTTCTCGGTATTGACCCGCAGATCGCCGGTGGTGTCCCGGACGGTGATCTCTCCGTTGTCCGAGGAGATCTTGAGCGGCGTACTGAAGGCGGAGGCGTTCACCTTCCCGTTGTCGGTCTCCACGCTGACGGCGACGCCCTTGGGCACCTTCACGGTATGCCGGGAGTCGCAGTCACCGAGCCCGCCGCAGTTGACCAGCAGGGTCAGCCGCCCGTCCTTCATCTCCCACTCCGGATCGGGCCCGCCCCCGATCACCGCCCACCCGTCGACCTGCCGGGTGACCTCCACCTTGTCGCTGTCACCGGGCAGCAGCGTGACATCGGAGTTCTCCACATCGACGGTCAGCTCCTTCCCGACGAGAGCGAAGTCCTGCCGCTCCACGGGAGCCCCCTCCACATCGGTGGCCCCACACCCCACGGCCCCGAACACCAGCACACTCCCCACCCCGATCGCCACGATTCCCCGGGCGGCACGGCCGTCCATATCGAGTCCCTTCCCCCTGCCGATCCACCGTTTCCCCCAACGCTAAGATCCACCCCACCCCCTCCACGATCCGGCGGCCCACCGCATCCGCAGTAGGGCTATCCCCCCTCCCCGCCACCCCACCAAGAACGGGTTTGCGACCCCGCCCGGTGGGCCATGTAGGCTGTTCTCTCATCCACGGGTGCGTAGCTCAGGGGTAGAGCGCTGCTCTTACAAAGCAGATGTCGGCGGTTCGAAACCGTCCGCGCCCACCATGGAGAATCAGCAGGTGAGAGCCTGCCTTGACCCCTCGTCCGATCCGGGCGGGGGGTCTTCTCGTGGGCGGGAGCCCACATGGAGTCCACAACCCCTGACGATCTTGCCGTTTCGGGGCACGCCGCGGTCACCTGTCGGAGTAGTTGAACATTCCGGCGCGCAGCAGGGTGCATGCATGGCCTGGGCAGGAGCGCCTCCCCGCACACGCTGCATGCGCCGGTCACATCCTGCGGTGCTCATCAGCCGGGGTCCTAACGCCGCCCCGGCAGGCTCGTCCGCCGTCCGGGCTATGCACGTCGTGAACAGCCACATCGCCGGACGCCCGCCCGATGCCGCGTCCTCGCCGTCGATCCGGGTGGCGTCCGACTCCGCCACCACCCGGCCGCACCGCCCGCCCGACCACGGCCCACCCCGAGCTGCTCCTCGGCCCCTCCAGGTCCTGAAGCGCCCGGGTGGAGACTTCGTCAGCGTGTTCGGCGCAAGCGAGAAGGGGCCGGTTCGGGCCCGAGGCGCGCAACTCGGTGGCCGTCGGCTGTAGCCATCACGGAGGGGTTGCTTCAGTGCCGAAGGGAACGATGGAACGGTCCTTCGGTTCGGGCGCGGCGAGCGCGCGCCAGGACCGGAGGAACAACGTCAACAGAGGAGGGACTACGGGCCGATCTGCGCGTTCAGGTGACAGTAACGGCTGGTAGGGAAGCCGCTGAGGCATCCGAACTGAACGGCAATCTGCTGGCCAAAGTTCCTTGCGTCCTCCACGATGGCCGTCATGGACCGGTTGCAGGACAGCGCTTGGCAGTACGTGGCGGAGGTACTCCACCCTGAGGATCTCCCGATGCTCGCTGCGCACGCGCTAGTTGACGGTCACGACTCTCCTGCCCTGCGTGAGCTGGCCGGTCTGTCGCGCCGGAACGATGCGACCGAGATCCGCGAGCTGTACATCCAGGCGCTGAGCGAGCACGACGTGCCTCTTCCTGACGAGGAGATGGCCGGTCGGCGTCTCCTCGTGAGCCTTGCGTTCGGTCTCGTGCAAGGCTCGCTGGGTCCCGAGGAAGTGGGCAACAGCCTCTCGATGACCGTTGCGGCAGACACCGAGCAGGAGACGCAGTTCCTCTCCATCGCGGCGGAGTACAGCGAATGGATCGGAGCGGACTACCTTCCGGCATGGGAGCGCGAGCTACAAGCAGCAGCCCAGTTGTTGGTGGCTTCCAGCGACCTTGGCCCCGGCATCTGCGCTTCCGCTTCGCAACACCGCTGACCTCCTGGCCCCGGCGTGCTCTTGTGCCAGATCCGTGCCGGAGCGAGCGGCCAGCCACGGACACCCGGAGCCCGTCGCGGGGCAAAGCGCGCCGTGTGCACGGGAGCCCTCGCGACCATGGTCTGGTCACCTCTAGCATTCCCTGCGAACCCGTCGGAGATCTCCCTCAGAGGTCGGGGGCGCTTCCCTTCGCCCGAGGCTTCCACCACATCCAGAATCATCCGCCGCATGCCCTCACCGAATACGCTGCCCGCTCGAACCGGTCGAGCAGCCCGAAGCAGGCCGTCACTGCCTCCGGCGACCCGCTGATGTCCTTGTGGGCAAGGAACTCGACGATAACCGCCTGGTCGTCGCAGTGGGTGAAGCCATGAACGGACAGATCCCGCGGTACGACGACATCCAGGCGGACAGTGGTCGGGCTCTCAACGGCCAGGATGTGGTTGAGCTGGGCGCGCATCAGTGCGGGTAACGCGATTCGGTGGCGCGTAGTCTGCGAGCATGCAACGAGGAGCGTTCACGCGAGAGTCCGTGCTCAAGGTTCTGGTGGAGCACGACGAGCTGGGGCGTGAGGCATTTTTGGAGAAGTATGGCTTTGGGGAGGCCCGGTCTTACGTCCTGGTGCACGAAGGCCGAGAGTACGACTCTAAGGCCGTCGCAGGAGTGGCCCACAAATGGAGCGAGGGGCGGGCCCTTGAGCCGGACGAGTTCAGTGGGGGCAAAGACCACGCCGCGGCATGGCTCAAGCGAGTGGGCTTTCAGGTCAAGGCCATCAAGAACCCGGACTGGGCTCGTGACGAGATCATCCTTGCCTGCCGCCTGGTGATGGAGAACGGCTGGAAGGGGCTGGACGCCGCGGACGACCGGGTGGTCGAGCTGTCCGCCCTCCTCCAGTTGCTTCCCATCCATGCGGAGGCAGACCGCAACGAGAAGTTCCGCAACTCCAACGGCGTTGCTCGCAAGACGTTTGATATCGCCACTCGCCACCCGGAGTACCGGGGGAAGCCCACCAACGGTGGCACGCTGGATGTCGAGGTGCTACTGGATTTCCTCGCCCGGCCGGAGGAGATGACCGAGGCCGCGCGGTTGATCTGGCAGGGTGTCGCGGCGGGCGAACTGCAGTCCTTTGCGCCGACTGAGGACGAGGAGCTTGGCGA
Source organism: Streptomyces sp. NPDC003691 (assembly GCF_053981115.1). Classification (NCBI taxonomy): domain Bacteria; kingdom Bacillati; phylum Actinomycetota; class Actinomycetes; order Kitasatosporales; family Streptomycetaceae; genus Streptomyces; species Streptomyces sp. NPDC003691. The sequence goes on from NZ_JBSFNQ010000080.1 coordinate 23,917, forward strand.
CGACTACAGCGCACCCGAGGGGCGACTGCTCATGCGGCGGCACCGGGCACGTGAACGAAGCAAAAGCTTGCGCAAGAAGAAGATTACTTCTGTTCTTCGGCGTGGCGGACGGCTCGCTTGTGAGGCGTGCGGCTTCGACTTTGAGAAGGTGTACGGCGATCGCGGTGCCGGGTACATCGAGTGCCATCACGTCCTTCCCCTTCATGCAGCCGGGGAAAGCCGTACAAAGCTCAGCGACCTCGCTCTTATCTGTGCCAACTGTCACCGAATGATCCATCGGAGGGCGCCCTGGCCGACCCCTGGCGAGCTGCGGGCCTCGATAGAGCAGAAGCATGCAGCCGACATGCGTGCCGCGGCGGCCTTGACGCGACCACGCAGGGCAGCCGATGAGCAGATGCCGAATCGTTGAGCTGACATCAACGTAGGCGCCCAGAGACAGTCGGAGCTGGGCCGGCTACGGCGGCGGGTGTTTCCCATCAGGTTCTTGGCCCTCGGTCGCCTGCAAGGGCTGTCACCACAGCGGCAGGGGCTTTCGGCGCTGGTGAGTGCGATGCTGTGGCGGTGAGGGAACGGGAGACTTTCCAGACGCATCTGCGGCAGGCTGCCACCGGCATCCTGGAGCGCGTACCCGAGGATCTGAAGCGCGAGATATACGTCCTGGCCTTCAACATCTGGCGTATCGGTGCCGACAACCGCCACTCGTACGTCGACATCGGCTACAACACGGAGAGCCAGTACGAGGACGGGATGCGCCGGGATTCCGATGCCCGGGAGGTGCGCTGGAACTATGCCTTCTGGATCCTTGAGGGCTTCGACAAGCTAGGCAATGTTCCCGAGGATCCGGTCGGTGCTCCGCTGTACCAGGAGGAGGCCAGGAACCTCGGCATCTGGTACGACGGCGAGTTCGATCTGGGGCGGATGCTGGACGACGACGAGCTTCGCGCCAAGTCCGGTCTCCTCGAACTCCACTTTCACGACGCCGTGATCGACCTCGCCCGTTATCTCCACACCACCGGCACCATCGAGAGGATCTTCGGACGCCCACTGCCCGTGGTCGTCTTCGACATGGACTGTCCTGGCTGGGAGGAAGAGGCCACCAAGGCTGCCAATCCGGTCTGGGGTGCCCGTTCGCCGCTCAATCAGGCGTCGGCGGCGACCATGGCCGCCGCCGGGATGGTCGAGGAGGGGCGGATCCGGGAGCACGTCCACAAAGCCGGGGCATGGCGGGATTCGGTGGTGCACGCGATGCTCGACCGGGAGTGGCGTTCGGACGGGGACGGGTAGCCCCGTGGGGGCTACCGGGGCTCGGGGCGGGGGACAGCCCCGGGGATGGGCAGGCTGAGGCGGCCTGCCACGACGGCAGGGAGAGACGTGGGCATCTCCTCGGTGACCCAGGCGAACTCCAGGCCCGCGAGCGTGGCTCCCCGGTCCGTCCAGACGAGGATCTCGCCGATACGGGCGCCGGACGGGTCGTGCACCTGCGCGTCCACGGGTACCAGCGCTGCCGGTAGTGCCGCGTGCTCGCAGGGTTCCCGGACCTGTAGATCGACACTCACGGAGCCGCGTCCCCAGACGGCCGTCACCTCGGTGCGGTCCAGCTGGCTCCGTAGCTGTGACGCGCCGGGGAAGTCCGCCGACAGGATGTGTTCGAGCACTGCGCGTTCGTCGGCGTTCAGCGGGCGCGGGTCGACGGGGAGTGGAGCCATGCCCCCATTGTGAGCCGGTGGGAGCAGGCGTGCCCACCTGGGCCCATCGTGTTACCACGTGTACCCACGCGGCCGGTTGGCCGTGTCAGCCACCTTCCCTCCGTGCCCCCGCCGGTCATGCTGGGGAGGTGGACATCGACGAACATCCACTGACCTATCTGCTGCACCGGCAGGGCTGGTCGGCGAGCGACTACCTCGTGCGCTTAGGGGTGGTGCACCAGCGGCTCGGCTACGGGCCGATCGCCCGGGACCGCAAGCGGGTCACGCGCTGGACCAGGGGTGGTGTCACCCCCGACGCGCACGCGCAGCGGGCGATGGCCGTGCTGCACGGCATCCCGGAGCACGAGATCGCGGCCAGACCCTGGCCCGAGTGGCTCAAGCTCGCCTGCGCCGATGATCAGCAGCTCGTCTCCGCCGAGTGGACCCTTGCCGCCACGATCGACCTACTGGACCGCGTCGCAAGCACGGGAGGGCCGATGGACCGCAGGGGATTCCTGGTCGTTACGGGGATAGCCCCGGTGCTGGCCGGGGCCGCCACCGCCCGACCCGCTACGGCCCGAGCCCACGGCCGCCGGATCGGTGCGAACACCCCCGAACTCTTCGAGCATTCACTGGAAATCCTTCGGCATCAGGACGATCAGTTCGGCTCCGGTCAGGTCCACGCGTCCGCCCGCGCCCAGCTCCGGCTCATCAATGCGACGCTGCAGTCGTCGTCGTACACCGAGGCCACCGGGCGCCGGCTCTGCGCCGCGGCCGCCGAAGCGGCCAGGATCTGTGGCTGGACGGCCTATGACTCCGGCCGCCGCGCCCTCGCCGAGGAGTACTACCTCGCCGGCCTGCGAGCCGCGGCGTCCTCCGGCGACCAGGTCGTCACCGCCAATATCCTCGCCTTCTGGGCCATGCTGCGATACGCCACAGGGGATCCCCGCGGCGCCGCGGACCTGGTGGCCGATGCCCTCTCCCGGGCCGAGTCGGTCGGGTCGCCCGCCATGGACGCGATGCTGTACGCGCGGCTTGCCCGGGCCCATGCCCGCGCGGGCGATCCCCGGGCTTCGGACCGGTCGGTGAACGCGGCGTTCGACGCCTACGACCGCGCCCGTGACCGGGGCCCGGGCGAGGCCCCGGACTGTGTCTACTGGCTCAACCTCGGCGAACTGCACATGCAGGCGGGGTCCTGTGCGCTCGACCTTGGCCGACCGGACGAAGCGCTCGGTCACTTCACCGCCGGTGCGGCCGGTCTGCGTACCACCGACGTGTACCGCGAGGACGAATTTCCCCGCTCCACCGCGATCTTTCTGGCACGCGAGGCCGAGGCCCGGATGGCACTGGGTGACCTCGACGGCGCGGTCGACAGCGCCCGCCGTTCCGTCGACTACCTCGGCGGGCTCTCGTCCGCCCGCGGCAGTTCCAGCCTCACCGACCTCCGCTCCCGGCTCGCCGGGCACCGGGCCGTGCCCGTCGTCCGGGACTTCCTCGACCGGACCGCTTGAACGTCGAACAGCGGTAAACATGCGATGAATGAACGGCAGTTGAGGTGTTTTGTCACCCACATGGAGTACCACTAACGGGTGAGTGCCCGTGGCCCGTGCGGTAGTGGTTCGTTTCCAGATGGAGCAGGCGCGCGTGGAGGGGGCCCGCCGCCCGGGTGGGGCGGCGGGCCGGGACCGCAGAAGGGGTGGGGACGGTGGGCTACTTCTCGCGGCGCAGCCTGGTCCAGACGTCCGACCAGACTGCCGCGGGCAGCAGGGTCAGGCGCAGGCCCAGCACCATGGCGAGCGAGAGCAGCAGCGCCTGGAGCGGGGGCTGGTCGCCGATGGCCAGAAGGACCATCAGGCAGCCGGGGCCCGAGGAGGCGAGGGCCGCCTCGGTGGGGGCCTGGAGGGAGAAAGAGCGGCCCGCGGGAGACCGCGGGTCCTCGGGGGGTTGCGCCATGGCGACCTCCGGAGAAAGGGGAGGCGTCGCGGAGGCTCGCCGGATCCTGCCAAGACGAGACGAGCCACTGCGGCGCCGATCCCAACCAATGCGTCGCAATCGCTAACGGGGCGCGCTCCCCGGGGGGTGCGCTCCTCCACCTGGATGAATGAATCCGGTTTGAAGACGGGTTGACGCGCGCCGCCCTGCCCGGAGCCGCTTCCCGGTGGTGAGAAGCCTGCCGTGTCCCCGTCGAGGGCCGGCCGTCCGCCGTTCCGCCGCCCGTACGGGTGGTTGTTCGTGCTGATGTGCGGTCGCGGGCAACCCCTTCGGCCGGTCAGGCCCTTTCTCCCGGTAGCCCCTTGCTCCGGTGGCGTGGTGTCCCGAAAGCGAAGCCGTTCCGCGGGAGCTGCGGGGGATGGTTCCAGGTGGTATGTCACTTTGGTCGAGATATGGGGACGGTGTGTCGGGATGAAGAGGACCTCACTCGCGGAAGATACGGCTCCGGCGGCGGCCGGGCCGGTACCCCTCCGCTCCTGGATGGCCTCCCTCGGTGATACGACCCGGCTGGAGCAGCTCACCATCCCCGGCACCCACCACTCCGCCGCCTGCTTCGGACCGCCGTGGGCCGTCTGCCAGGACACCTCCGTCGAGCAGCAGTTGGACGGCGGCATCCGGTACCTCGACATCCGCTGCCGCGCCCGCAACGGCGCCTTCACCCTCCATCACGGCGAGGTCTTCCAGAACCTCGTCCTCGGCGAGGTCCTCGGCGACTGCTGGGACTTCCTGCGCGCCCACCCCTCCGAGACCGTACTGATGCGCCTCGGTCAGGAGCACTCCGCCGAGAACCAGGTCTTCCGGACCATCTTCGACCGCTACTACGGAGACTGGCACGCCCTCCTCCTGGTCGGCGACGCGCTCCCTTCCCTGGGCGAGGCGCGTGGGCGGGTCGTCGTGCTCGCCGATCACGACGCGCTGCCGGGCGTACGGTACGGCGACCCCGCCCTCTTCGACCTGCGCGAGGGCGGCGAATCGTTCCTGGAGGACGAGGGGGTGCCCGGGCGGCTCACCGTCGTGCAGGGAGCGGTGGGCGGGGGTGTACCGCGTGAGGTGGCGGGGCGGGCCAATCGCGAGCTCCTCGCCGGACTGCGTACCACCCGCTCCCGGCACCCGCTCGGCGTCGTCGCCATGGACTTCCCGGAGTCGGAGCCGGGGCTCGTCCGCGCCCTCGTCGACCGGAACCGGAGCGGTGATATCGGGGAAAGCAGCGATGGGCCGGTGCCGGGCCCGTAGCGTCGGGGCCGGACCGGACAAGGAGCCGGCCAGGGAGGTGGGCGCGGTGGGTGTCTGGGAGCGGGGTGCGCCAGGAGTGCTGGAGCTGCCTTCGGGGCGGCTCGTACGGGGGCGGGGGCTGCGCAGACCGCTGCCCGGCGGGCCCGAGCCGGAGTTCGGGGTCTATCTGCTCGGGAAGGAACCGCCCGCCACCGGGTGGGAGAGCGCCTGGGTGCGCTGGCCCGACTTCCGGCTCCCCGCCGACCGGCCGGCCGCGGACCGGGTTCTCCGCCGGGTGCTGGAGAGATGCGCCGACGAGCGGGTCGAGGTCGCCTGCGGCGGTGGCCGGGGGCGGACCGGAACCGCCCTGGCCTGCATCGCCGTACTCGACGGGGTGCCTGCGGGCGAAGCCGTGGCGTATGTACGGCAGCACTACGACCGGCACGCCGTGGAGACGCCCTGGCAGAAGCGGTACGTGAAGCGGTACGTCCGCAGCTTCGGAGCCGGGTGAGAGGGATGAGAAGGAAGGGACGGGGGAGGGGCAAGCGGGTGAGAAGGAGGGGCGGGGGAGAACGGGCGCTGTCGGTGGGCGGGGGCACACTGGAGACATGTGCCGCAGCATCAAGACTCTCCGCCCGCCCGTCCTGCCCGAAGAGGCCACGGAGGACGACATCCGTGCCGCCGCCCTTCAGTACGTACGGAAGGTGTCCGGCTTCCGGGCGCCCGCCGCGCACAACCGTGAGGTCTTCGACCGAGCCGTCGACGAGATAGCCGAGGCGACCGCCAGGCTGCTCGACGGTCTGGAGATCAGGGGCGGGGCGAGAAAGGCCGGAGCGGAGTAGCGGAGCAGCAGAAGAAGGGCGTCAGGCCGGTTCCGTGGCCGGCTGCGGGGCCGGGCGGCGGCGCATGAAGTACGCCGCCAGGGCTCCCGCGCCGAACAGCGCGAAGACCGAAACCGCCGCGCCCACCCAGCTCGCGCCCAGCCACTGGCCGCCGAAGTAGCCCAGACCGACGCTGTAGCCCGCCCAGATCACGCCCGCCAGCGCCGACCACGGGAGGAACTCCCGCACCCGGCGGCGTGCCGCGCCCGCGCCCAGAGAGACCACGGAGCGGCCGGCCGGGGCGAAGCGGGCGATCACCACCAGGGCACCGCCACCGCGGGCCAGGGTGGAGCCGAGCCGCGCCTGGGCCTTGGTGAGTCTGCGGGACCGGGCGATCGCCCGGTCGAAGCGGTCCCCGCCGCGGCGGGCCAGCCGGTAGGCGACCAGATCGCCGAGGACCGACGCGGTGGCCGCGCAGAGGATCAGGATCAGCAGGGAGGGGACCTCGTGCGGCACCTGGCCGGTGACGGTCTTCGTGCCCGCGGCCGCGGCCGTGGCCGCGGTGATCACCAGTACGCCGCTCGGCAGTACCGGCAGGAAGACGTCGAGCAGCACGGAGAGCGCCACGACGGCATAGATCCAAGGGCTGCCGACCAGCGGCCCCAGACTCTCCAGCACTGTTGACTCTCCCCGTTTCCCCGTGTGATGACAGTGCTGTGTCGGTCCGGACGGTCATTTCCTTGACGGTGGCACTGGCAGTTGTACAGCGTACGCGTGTTGTCCGCCGCAGGAGGGGCCGGGGCCCTGGATGTTGTGATCATCACCTCTTCCGTCCGATGCGGTGATGTCGCAAGCGCCCCGAAGCCCCCCACGGCGCACTGATGCGCCGACGTTACTTCGCGATGACGATCACGGGTAACGCCCGGACCCTCCAAAGAGGGGCCGGGCGCTCCGTTGTGTGTCGACACATACCCGAGCGGTGATCCACCGGTTGTCGGGAGTGGAGGAGGGGGGAGATAAGGGGGAAGGGAAGGAGGGAGGGGGCGGACGGGGGAGGGGGAGGGGGAGGGGGTGTCAGCGCGTGGCGTGTTCGCGCGGGCTCGCGGTGGTCGTCGTGGTGCTCGTCCGGCCCAGCAGGTTGTCCAGCGCCAGTGCGCCCGGGCCCGTGAAGACCAGCAGCAGGAACGCCCAGCAGAACATCGCCGACGCCTCGCCCGAGTTCTCCAGCGGGAAGAGCGCCTCCGGCTGGTGGACCTTGAAGTACGCGTAGGCCATCGAGCCCGACGAGACGAATGCCGCCGCCCTGGTGCCCAGGCCCAGCATCACCAGGGTGCCGCCGACCAGCTGGATGACCGCCGCGTACCAGCCCGGCCAGGTCCAGGCGTCCACGGTGGCGTTGTCCGGGGTGCCGAGCAGGCCGAAGAGGGACGCGGCGCCGTGGCAGGCGAACAGGAAGCCGACAACGATCCGGAAGCCGCCGATGGCATACGGCTGGTACCGGTTCAGGGTCGCGACGACGGAAGCGGGCATGCGGGCTCCAGGTGTGGGGGGAGCGGGGACGGCCCCGGGTGGGACGGCCCGTGGGGGGAACGGTTACAAGTTAGGTAGCCCTCAAAGGTGCTTGCAAGTTCAAGTAAAGCTCGGGGGGTGATTCTCATTGGACTCTCATTGAGCCGCCCCTGCCCTTGCGGTGTCCCGGGGCGCGCCGGACACGGCCTAGGGTGGGCGCGTGCTGCTGACGGTCGATGTCGCGTTCGGGGTGGTCCTCGCCGTACTGCTCGTCCTGGCCGCGGTGGTGGCCGCCGTCGCGCATCTCGGCAGGGCCCGGGAGATCGTCGTTGCCGGTGCCCGGGCCGCGGCCCAGCTCGCGGCGGTGTCCCTGGTCATCGGGTGGGTGGTGCACGCACTGCCCGCGCTCTTCGGCTTTGTGCTGCTGATGTACGCGGTCGCGGTACGCACCGCCGGTCGGCGCATCACCCCCAACAGGACCTGGTGGTGGGCGGCGCTGCCGATCGCCGCCGGGGTGTTCCCGGTCGTCGGGGCGCTGCTGCTGACCGGTCTGGTGCCGCTGAAGGGCATTGCGCTGGTCCCCGTCGCGGGGATCCTGATCGGCGGGGCCCTGACCGCGACGGTGCTGGCCGGGCGGCGGGCGCTGGACGAGCTGCGGCAGCGGCACGGGGAGGTGGAGGCCGGGTTCGCCCTCGGGTTCCCGGAGCGGGACGCCCGGCTGGAGGTGGCCCGCGGGCCCGCCGCGGACGCGCTGCTCCCGGGGCTCGACCAGACCCGTACGGTCGGTCTCGTCACCCTGCCCGGCGCCTTCGTCGGCATGCTGCTGGGCGGCGCCTCACCGCTTTTCGCCGGGGCCGTCCAGCTCTTCGTGCTGGTCGCGCTGATGGCCGTGCAGGTGGTCGCGGTCGCCGTGGTGCTGGAGCTGGTGGCGCGGGGGCGGCTGCACCGGGACGGGGCCGGGGAGCGCGGGGCGGTCCCCGCGGGCCGGTCGTGATCGTTTCGGCATCGGCTACCCTGGACGGAGCAGAAGGGGAGTAGCTCTTCGCCGGAACGTCGACATACTGCTGGGCCCGATCGTGAGACCGGACCCGGCCGGCGCCCGGAGGCGACCGGTCCCGAGGACCGGCTCCGCCAGCGAGACCTTCGGCCGCAGTGTTCATATGCTGCCGTGCCGAAGCGACCCCCTTTTCCGGGTGACGGACTCCGTCCGGCCCCGGGTCACGGTCTCTCGGCGCGGCCGCCCGACCGATTGAGGAATCCCACCCGTGATCAGCTTCACCGTTATGGCGATCACCTTCGGCGTCGTCTTCCTGGCGGAACTCCCCGACAAGACCGCCCTCGCCGGGCTGATGCTCGGCACCCGCTACCGCGCCTCCTACGTCTTCGCGGGCGTCGCCGCCGCCTTCGCCGTCCATGTCGCGCTCGCGATCGCCGCGGGCAGCGTGCTCACCCTGCTGCCGCACCGGCTGGTGCAGGGCGTGGTGGGTGCGCTGTTCCTGGCGGGGGCGCTGATGCTGCTGCTGAAGAAGTCGGACGACGACGAGGAGACCATCAAGCAGCCCGAGGACCAGTCCTTCTGGAAGGTGTCCGGGGCGGGCTTCATGCTCATCCTCGTCGCGGAGTTCGGCGACCTGACGCAGATCATGACGGCCAATCTCGCGGCCCGCTACGACAACCCGCTCTCGGTGGGGCTCGGGGCGGTGCTGGCGCTCTGGGCCGTGGCCGGTCTGGGCATCCTCGGCGGCCGGACCCTGATGAAGTACGTGCCGCTGAAGCTGATCACGAAGATCGCGGCCACGCTGATGATGGTGCTGGCCGGGTTCAGCTTCTACGAGGCGATCACCGGCTGACGATCGGCCCGTAGCCCGTAGCCCGTCTGTAGCCCGTGGCCGTTGGCCGGTGGCGGCGGAGGACGCGACATCGAGCGGTTCCGCGTCCTCGGCGAGCACCTGGTGGGCGAGGTTGGCGATCGCCACCCGGAGATGGGTGC